>NZ_JAMYPB010000011.1:0-148786 GCF_040320135.1 Mesorhizobium sp. M0772
CCGCCCCGCGGCGCGGACCCCCACCCCGCTCCGCTTCGCGGATCGACCCTCCCCACAACGGGGGAGGGTAATCACTCCACCGTGCCTTCCTCATACTCGGCCGACATGGTTAGCCACTTCTCCTCGTGACCGGCAAGCTGCTGTGCCAGCTGCGAGCGCTCCTTGGCGAGCCGGGTCGCGGTCGACGGATCCTTTTCGTACACCGCCGGATTGGCGAGTTCATCCTCGATCAGGTCGATGCGTTTGCGGATGCGGTCCATCAGCGCTTCGGTGGCGCGGATTTCCTTGGCCAGCGGCTCGAAGGCAGCGCGGCGCGCCGCGGCATCGCGGCGGCGATCGGCCTTTGATGCCTTCTCGGCCTCGCGCTTGCCGCGTCGATCGCCGGACACGCCGGTGACGAGCGTCTTGTAGTCCTCTAGGTCGCCGTCATACGGGTTGACCGCACCATCCTTGACCAGCCACAGGCGGTCGGCGGTCGCTTCCAGCAGATGCCGGTCATGCGAGATCAGGATGACGGCGCCGGGAAACTCGTTCAGCGCATGGATCAAGGACTCGCGGCTGTCGATGTCCAAATGGTTGGTCGGTTCGTCGAGGATGAACAGGTTTGGACCCTCGAAGGCCGACAGGCCCATGAGCAGGCGCGCCTTCTCGCCGCCGGACAGGTCCTTGGCGGCGGTGTTCATCTTTTCGGTGGTCAGACCGAACTGGGCGACGCGGCCGCGCACCTTGGATTCCGGCGCTTCCGGCATCAGCCGGCGGACATGCTCATAGGCGTTTTCATCCGGGCGTAGGTCGTCGAGTTGGTGCTGGGCGAAGATCGCCACTTTCAGGCCCGGCGCCACCGTCATGGTGCCGCTCTCCTGCTTCAACCGGCCCGACAGAAGCTTGGCGAAGGTCGACTTGCCGTTGCCGTTGGCGCCGAGCAGGGCGATGCGGTCGTCGGCATCGATGCGCAACGTCATCTTCTTGAGGATCGGCTGGCCCTCGGTGTAGCCGACATTGACGTTGTTCAAGGCAATGATCGGCGACGCCACCGTTTTCACCGGTTCGGGGAAAGAGAACGGCCGCACCGTGTCGTTCACGATCGCGGCAATCGGCTTCATCTTCTCCAGCGCCTTGATGCGCGACTGCGCCTGTCTCGCCTTCGAAGCCTTGGCGCGGAAGCGTTCGACGAAGGACTCCATGTGTTTGCGCGCGGCTTCCTGCTTGACGCGGCCCTTCTCCTGCAATTCCTTCTGCTCGGTGTACTGGCGCTCGAACTGGTCGTAGCCGCCGCGCCAGAAGGTCAGCTTCTTCTGGTCGAGATGAACGATGGAATTGACGGCGCGGTTGAGCAGGTCGCGATCGTGCGAGATCAGAAGCACCGTGTGCGGATATTTCGACACGTAGTTTTCCAACCAAAGCGTGCCTTCGAGATCGAGATAGTTGGTCGGCTCGTCGAGCAGCAGAAGGTCGGGCTCGGCAAACAGCACCGCGGCGAGCGCCACACGCATGCGCCAGCCGCCGGAGAAGGACGAGGCCGGGCGGCGCTGCGCGGCGTCGTCGAAGCCAAGGCCGGCGAGGATGGTGGCCGCGCGGGATTCCGCCGAATGCGCATCGATATCCGCCAGCCGCATATGGATGTCGGCAATGCGGTGCGCGTCGGTGGCGGTCTTTTCCTCCTCGAGCAGCGCGGTGCGCTCGAGATCGGCCTTGAGCACGATCTCGATCAGCGGCTCCTCGGTGCCGGGTGCTTCCTGCGCCACCTGGCCGATGCGGGTGTTCTTGGGCAGGCTTATCGAGCCGGTCTCGGAGGGAAAGTCGCCGGTGATGGCCTTGAACAGCGTCGTCTTGCCGGTGCCGTTGCGGCCGACGAGGCCGGCCTTTGTGCCGGCCGGCAAGGTCAGCGAGGCATGATCGAGAAGCAAGCGTCCGGCCATGCGGAGCGAAAGATCGTTGATGATAAGCATGCCGGGGCTTTTGCACGGGAGGGCGGCGCTTCGCAAGGGCCTGGGCGCCGGCGGGGGCGTAAGGCATGAAAACGGCGCGCCTTAAGCGCGCCGTCCATTGCAAACAGCAGACTGACTTTTCAGAGGCTGCCTGGTTCAGGCTTTAGGTTTGCGCTTCGTCACCTTGGCCGCGGCGGCCGGAACGGCCGGCTTGCGGCCGAGGCCCGAAGACTTGGCCAGTGCCGAACGGGTCGCGGAGTAGTTCGGCGCCACCATCGGATAGTCCGACGGCAAGCCCCATTTGCCACGATATTCCTCCGGGCTGAGACCATGGTCGGTCATCAAGTGGCGCTTCAGCGACTTGAATTTCTTGCCATCTTCCAGACAGACGATGTGGTCGGGAAACACCGACCGCTTCGGATTGACAGCCGGGTTCAGCGCGGGGCTTTCCACGGCGGCAATGCTGCCCAGCTTGCGCACCGATGCGCTGACGCTGGCGATCAGATCCGGCAGGCCAGACGCAGGGAGAGGATTGTTGCCGACATAGGCTGAGACGATGTCAGCAGTCAGTTCAATAGCGGTCTTGCTGTCGATGGTGTGCAATTCTGTTTCTCCCGCCGGTCATGAAGTTGCCGGCTTTTTTTAAGACTTCTCTTGATGTATCGACCTAGCTGCACCCCCCAACGGGTCGCTAAAGTCTCAATAAACGATCAAGAATCGGAACAGGAGGATGTTTCCACAACAGGTTGCAACGTTGCAAATTAGAAAATCTAATACTTAGAAACGGCCCACTTCGCGCCAGCAGATTTCAACTGCACGGACGCCGCAGGTTTAGAGTCGGCCAGTATGTCCAGAATGCGCTTCCAGCGGGCGCACCGGCCGAAATCTTTTTGCTCTATCGCCTTTTCGGCCTTCCTGGCGGCGTAGAGCGGCGCCTCGGCGCCGAACTCCTTGAGCAGCCAGAATGCTTCCTGTCTGGCGAGGCGTTCATCGTCGTCAAGCATGTTCAGCCTCCGAGTGTTCTATGCCCACCGCAATACAGCTGCCGATGACGAGGACCGCACCGGCTATCGCGGTCAGCGTCAGCCTTTCGCCCGAAAGTGTCAGCAGCAGCGTCGATGCGATCGGCGTCAGATAGGCGATGACCGCAACCTTGCCGCCGCCTTCAAGCTTCAAGGCGCGCGACCAGAAATAATATCCCAGCCCCATCGGGCCGGCGCCGAGATAGAGGCCAAGCAGGAGGTGCTCGCTGGATGGCCAGGCTGCGCCGTCGTGAATACACCATAGCAAGGTCAGGCCGACGCCGACCAATGCCGAAGGCAAAAGCAAACGCTCCGACGGTGTGGCCAGGCGGGCGACCGCAATCGAATAGAAGGCCATGCACAGCGCCGAGCCGAATGCAGCGAGATAGCCGACGATGCTGCCTTGGAGAAAAGGCTGGCCGCGACCACCCGAGATCACCAGCGCCACGCCGACAAAGCCGAACACGGCAGTCAAACCCAGCAGCACGGGGCGTTGCCGCTTGCCCAGCACGATGACCGCCGCCGCGACCATCAGCGGCCAGGTGTAGGCGACGAGATTGGCCTCGATCACCGGCATGGAGGCAAAGGCGATGTATTGCAGCACCATGGTGCCGACCAGGCCAATAAAGCCGACCGCGACCGGCGCCAGGGTGCCGTCAGCACCCTTGGCAAAGGCTGCGTCTTGCGTGTCCCCCTTCCGGCTCGCCAGATGGAGGACGGCGAACACCAGAGCCGCTCCACAAAATTGCAGCAACTGCACCAGCGACACCGGATGGCTGGCCAGCAGCGATTTGCCGACCAGCGCGTTGGTCGACCACAGGGCGACCGCGCCGGCGGCGAAGACCAGGGCCGATGGCGAGCCCGATCCATCCCGGAATCGCCGAGACGGTGCCTTGTCATTATCGCCGACCATGATGTTACCGACGGCCAAACAGGCGTCCACTTCTATGCCCTGGCTACCATGATTCCCTTGACCCGCCCGGGACCGGCGCATCGGCCGCCGCCGCAACCGGACGTTCTTCCTCGAAGCGCCGATAGGCCGGCAGCTGGTTCGTCCAGACGTCTTCGGCCAGTTCGTTGACCCATTCGCGATCGTGATCATTATCGGCTGCGAGATAGAACATGCGATTGTCGTCGACATAGGGCTTGGCCACAGAGCGCTGGTTGAGGACCAGCGTGACGCGCGAGCCGAGCTGGATCGGCGCGGTGCGGTGCAGCACACCGAGAAACTGGCCGAGTGTGGCGTAGTTCATCTTGTGGTCGATGCGCATGACCTGGTTGCGCGGAATCTCGCGGCCGGATTCAAGGATGGCGCGGCCGGTCTCGGAATCGTCGCAGTAGATTTCGAGATGGCCGCCGACCAGCGGATTGCTGATCGACAGCGGAATGAGTTCGGTGACCGGGACACCGTCGCAATGCCAATCGACGGCGCCGTCCTTGGGATTCATGAAAGTGACGGTCGAGCCGACGATCGACAGCGGATAGGGCTCGAGCTTGGTGCCCATCATGTCGGACAGACGTTCCAGCCGCAGCTTGTCATGCAGCAGTTCCTTGATCTCCGGGATGAAGCGGTCGGCGCCGGTGATGAAGGTCAGGTCGAGGTGCTTGTGCACGGCGTGGCTGGCCTTGAGCTTCAACGCCGCCTCTTCGATCGCCGCCAGCAGCGCCGGGTCGTAGCCATGCAGATACTGCGCAACGCCGAAACCCGACACTTTCCAGGCCGTCTCATGACCGATAATGGCTTCTCGGCTCATCGCGTAGCGCAGTTCAGGTATGGTATGGGCGTTCATTCTACTTCTCCAGGATGGGGGCATCACTTGGTAAACTGTCGATTAATTTCCCCACCCCTGTAAAATTAGGAATGCTGGTGCTAGTGTAAGCCCAGCTTAAGGTCGAAACGCGTGCGTCTGCTCAGTCAGGTCAACCTCAATTCGCTGAAGATTGTCGAAAGTGCCGCCCGGCACCGTAACTTCACGCGCGCCGGCGAAGAGCAGTTTATTACTGCTTCCGCCGTCAGCCAGCGCGTCAAAAGCCTCGAGGACCAGCTGCGCTTCAAGATCTTCCAGCGCGGTGGCAATGCGGTGTCGCTGACACCCGAAGGCGAGACCTATGTGTCGCGCGTTCGCGAGGCGCTGGAGCGCATCGTGGCGGCCAGCATGGAGGCGACCGGACAGTCGCAGGCGCATGTGCTGAAGATTTCGGTGCTGCCGACGTTCGCGGCGCGCTGGCTGTTTGCCCGCCTGCCGCTGTTCCAGCGGCAATATCCCGAAATCGAAATGCGGGTCTCGACCTCCTACGCCACCAATGAGTTCGCCACCTCCGAGTTCGACCTCGAGATCCGCTATGGCGACGGCAGCTTTCCCGACCTCAAGGCGGACCTGCTGTTCAAGGAGGATTTGACGCCGGTGTGCAGCAGGAAGCTGTTCCACGAAGTTCTCGGCGACAGGCCGCCGTCACAGGTGACGCCCGACGACCTCAGGCATTTCACGCTGCTGCATTCCGACACCTGCACGCAGAACTGGCAGTCGTGGCTGGGTTTTGCCGGCGCGAGTTCCGTGCTCGGCGAGACCAAGAGCATCTATTTCGATTCCTGCATGATGTCCTATGAGGCGGCCAATGCAGGCATGGGCTTTGCAGTCGCCAACCGCGCCTATATGGCGAGCGAGATCCGCGCAGAGCGGCTGGTGGCGCCGTTTGCCGTGCATCACCCCAACACCGCCGGCTGGTATTTCGTCTGCCCGTTCACCGCGCCGTACACGCGCAAGGTGGAATTGTTCAAGCAGTGGATCATGGCCGAGGCGGCGCTGACGCAGTGCCAGCTGGACGCCGGGATTGCCGGCGGCCCGGTGCTGCGCAAGGCCATTGCCTGAGGTCCTCCCGTGGAGTTTCGTTCCGCACGCCATCTGACATCGAAGTTGTTTTGTGCAGAAGCGCCGTCATGAAGCAGGTCGATGCGGCCCACCTCATGACGCAGGCGAGAGACTCAGCTATCTTCGGTTGTTGCGGCGGACCTGATATCCGCCTGGCCGGCGCTATCAGCTCACCTCCCAAGCGGCGCCGGCCTTCTTCTCCCGAAGGCTACCTTCAGCGTTGTCGTCCCGCTAAAACGATCATTGCGCCGGCTGATCGCCGCTGGCCGCCGGCTTTGGCGCCGAATCCGTCTGGGGGGTTTGATCGAGCACCGGGGCTTTGGTTGGCTGGATGTCGCCGTCGCAGGCGGCGAGCGCCAAGCTGGCGGCCAACAGAATCAGAAGCCTCTTCATGGCGACCTCCTAAGTCTGCCCTCTCCTTGGTAAGGCAACGAGGTGGTTCGGCTTTGGTTGCACGCTCGCAAACGACGCGCGTCGGCTGGAACCAAACGGCGGCTCTGGGGTTGGTTGCCCAAAGGAGATCGCGCCATGATCCGTCTGCTCATTACCGGCCTTTTCGCTTACGCGACCTATCGCATCGCCAAGGAGATCATCAAGGACGTGCCCGACAATTTCGATCCGTTGCCGGTGCCTGGCGACGAACGCGCCACCTTGCGGCGCCAGTCGGCGGCAACGGGTGTCGCGCCACAGCGATAAGGGCTTCCGCCCGTTGCGAACAAAGCGGAAACGATGCTTGATAGGCGATGACCATCGCCATCAATGATTCGTCCTTGCAGCCCGCCTATCTGGCGAAGCTCAACGCCGAGCAGCGGCTCGCCGTCGAACATGGCGACGGCCAGGTCGCCGGGCCGCTGCTGGTGATCGCCGGCGCCGGCTCCGGCAAGACCAACACGCTCGCCCACCGGGTTGCGCATCTGATCGTCAAGGGGGCTGATCCCAGACGCATTCTGCTTATGACATTCTCGCGCCGCGCCGCCACCGAAATGGCCAGGCGGGTCGAACGCATCGCCGGCGAGGTGCTGGGCCGAGACGCGTCCGTCATCGCCGACGCGCTGAGCTGGGCCGGTACGTTTCACGGCATCGGCGCCAGGCTGCTGCGTGACTATGCGCTGACGATCGGCCTCGACCCCGCCTTTACCATCCATGACCGCGAGGATTCCGCCGACCTGATGAATCTTGCCCGGCATGAACTTGGATTCTCGAAGACCGAAAGCCGTTTTCCGACCAAGGGCACCTGCCTGGCGATCTATTCGCGCGCGGTCAACGCGCAGGCGCCGCTCGGCGAGGTGCTGGGTTCGGCCTTTCCGTGGTGTGCCGGCTGGGCCGAACAACTGAAGGCTCTGTTCGCCCGATATGTCGAGGCCAAGCAGGCGCAGAACGTGCTCGATTACGACGACCTCCTGCTCTACTGGGCGCAGATGGCCGCCGAGCCGGAGATCGCGGCGCATCTCGGCTCCCGTTTCGACCATGTGCTGGTCGACGAATACCAGGACACCAACCGGCTGCAGGCCTCGATCCTTTCGGCGCTGAAGCCGGACGGCGCCGGACTGACGGTGGTGGGCGACGACGCGCAGTCGATCTATTCGTTTCGCGCCGCGGAAGTGCGCAACATCCTCGATTTCCCGCAACAATTCGCGCGAGCCGCCGATGTCATCATGCTGGAGCGCAATTACCGCTCGACCGAGACTATTTTGGCGGCAGCCAATGCGGTCATCTCGGAGGCGTCGGAGCGCTTCACCAAGAACCTCTGGTCGGAGCGCAAATCCTCGCAAAAGCCGAAACTGGTCAGCGTGCGCGACGAGGCGGAGCAGGCGAACTATGTCTGCCAGGCCATCCTTGCCGAGCGCGAGGCCGGCACGGTGCTGAAGTCGCAGGCGGTGCTGTTTCGCGCCTCGCACCACAGCGGGCCGCTGGAGATCGAACTGACGCGCCGCAACATCCCCTTCGTCAAGTTCGGCGGGCTCAAATTCCTCGACGCCGCCCATGTCAAGGACGTGCTTTCGGTGCTGCGTTTTGCCGAGAACCCGCGCGACCGCGTCGCCGGCTTCCGCGTGCTGCAGCTCCTGCCCGGTATCGGCCCTTCGGCGGCGAGCACCATCGTCGAGGCCATGGCGACATCGCTCGACGAGGAAATGGGGCTGGCCCGCTACCGGCCGCCGCAACGCGCGGCTGAGGACTGGCCAGCCTTCGTTGCGCTTTATTCCGGCCTGCGCGCGCGGTCGGGGAAATGGCCGGCCGATCTCGAACAGGTCAGGCTGTGGTACGAGCCGCATCTTGAGCGCATGCACGATGATGCAACGACGCGGCGGGCCGACCTCATGCAGCTCGAGCAGATCGGTTCCGGCTATGCTTCGCGCGAGCGCTTCCTGACCGAGCTGACGCTGGATCCACCGGATGCGACCAGCGACCAGGCCGGGCCGCCGCACCGCGACGAGGACTATCTGATCCTGTCGACCATTCATTCGGCCAAGGGCCAGGAATGGAAGAACGTCTTCGTGCTCAACACCGTCGATGGCTGCATCCCGGCCGATCTCGGCGTCGGCACCAAGGAAGAGATCGAGGAGGAGCGCCGGCTGCTTTACGTCGCCATGACGCGGGCCAAGGACGGCCTGCATCTGGTGACGCCGCAGCGCTTCTTCACTCACGGCCAGGCAGCGCGCGGCGACCGCCACGTCTATGCCTCGCGAACCCGTTTCATCCCGGCCTCGATTCTCGGCGCTTTCGAGCAGACCTCTTGGGCGAGCGTCCACGCAAAGGACGATCCGCGCCACAGACCTGAAGTCCGCGTCGACCTCGGCGCCCGCATGCGCGGCATGTGGAAATAGAAGCCGCCGCAACCGCGGATGCCGGCCGGGGAGCGACCTCAAGAAGCAAATCGTCCTGTCATGGCATCTCTCAGGGAACCTCGGGCCGCCGGCCGCGTTTTCTGGCGTCCAACCCGCGATCGGAGAGCGGCGACCGCCGCCTTTCCGCCCATCCAGAGAGGCCAGAATGCACGACGCGATGTTCTTCACCCCGGTTGCCGTTAGCGTTGGCGCCGGCCACAAACGCATGCTCGCCTCGCTGTTCGACATGCATGATTTCCTGACCGAATTTCCGCCGTCACGCCGGCGCCTGAGCTATGGCGCGGCGGTGAGGGCCTGCGAGGCGGCACGCGCCGGCGAAATCTCGACCGAGGCCGCACGCGATGCCCTGATCACCTTTGCGGTCACGGCAGGCATCCTCTGGCCCGCGGTCCAGCCGGCCGTCTCGGTCAAGCCGGTCGCACACGGTTATGGCGGCTACGCCGTCTGAGACGGCCGGGACCAGGTCTGCCCAGCAAAAAGATCACTCGGACTTGCCGGCAGACGTCGGCGAGGCCTCTGCCAGCCTTGCCGGCGGGGCGGTCTGTTCGGTGTTGCCGACAAAGAGTTGATTGCCGACAAAGGGATAGGCAAGCTGCCGATGATAGAGCGAGGGAACCGGGTGATCGGTGCCGTATTTCTGCGGCATCCTCGGGCATGAACAATGTGCCTCCCAGCATGTCGAGCAAAGGCAGCTGCCCGGCGAAATTCTTGTCCCAGGCTTCGCGCTCATTGGCATGATGCCAGTGATGAAATCGCGGTGACGCCAGCAGCCATTTCAAAGGCCGTTGCGGCCGAAGATCGGCTCGCCAGAGATTAATGCCAAGGGATGAACGAATCGCGGCTGGCCACGGATTGCTGCCATTTGCCGGCAGGGGCCGCATGCCTGGCCAAACCAAGTCTCAGGTTTGGCGAATCGCCAACCGTTCCGACAGCGCAGGCAGCGGCACTGCGGCGACTGGAGAGCTTGCCGCCATCTGCCCGGATCGCGGCGGCCTTTTGAACAGCCCGCCTGCCCACCGCGTGGACGGGCGCTCGATCCATCGATAGCTTGCCCAGCTTACCATCAGGACACAAACGCCTGTGGTAACGATGTAGGAGAGGACACCCGCTGAATGGCTCAACCAGGCACCGAACAACAGCGACACTGCGATCATGGTCGGCCAATGCCACATATAGGTCGAGTATGAAATATCGCCCAGAAATGTGACCCACTTGGCTGGGCGCGAGCCGGCGCCCTCCAATGACAGCGCGCCCCATACGATCAGCGACGCAGCCGTTCCATAGATGGCGAGGCGAAGCAGGCCGGTCGTGGTCCCGAGCATCGGCCCAGCGTAATAACCGGCTACAGCCACAATGACACAGCCCAGAACTATGCAGACTCTCGGAAATGGCAGCGATCGGCGGCTCGCGACATAACCGATCAGCAATCCCGGCAGGAACTCCACTGTGATAGGGGCGGCAAAATACAATCCATGACCCCAGCCGCGCTCTGCTGCAGTCACAGCCACAATATGGGCTACGCCCCAGACAGCGATCACCGCTCCCGACCTTCGACCGAACAGCATGGCCAAACCCGCGACAAGGTAAAATTGAATTTCGAAGCAAAGCGTCCAACTGACCGGATGCAGAAAATTCGTCGTCACCAAGCCGAGGGTTTTCGGCGTCAATTGTGAAAAATCGACGGGATAGAGACCCCCGCTGCTGAGCAGCACGACGATTGTCGCGCCGAGGGAAAGCCAATAGATCGGATAGATCCTGACAAAGCGCCGCATAAGGAATTGCAGGGAATAAAAAGGGTGACCCGCGTTCTGCTGCTGCAGGAGACCTGCGATGATTACGCCACTGACGACGAAAAAAATGTCGACCCCGAACGCTCCGAAATGCAAGAAAAAGTTGTAGGCCGTAGCTCCCCATTGGTTCTTGCCAAATGATGAGACCGTACAAATATGCAAAAAAACAACTAAAGTTGCAGCAATACCTCTTAACGCTTGTATTGAAAGTGATTTCGAGCGAAGATTCATATCTCACCCAGAAAAAACGATATTTTCTTTGGCATATTGCGGGCATTTCTTGATTAACCTATCATCTCTCTTAAGATTGTCGATTCACTCCTTTCATCGCTCCACAGGCTGATGTCAAAAGCCCGGAAGCTAACTGTTTCCGCGAGTTTAGACAGCGCGAGAGCCACGAACTGTTCCTGGCATTCGGGCCGGCCGACCGGCAAAGCAAGGTGCCGTGGCACTTAGCTGCTCCGCACGGCTACTTCCGCAAAAAACGATATTTTTAGGTTAGCAGGCGAAATTTCGTGATGAATTGGAATCAATGAGCAGATTCGACATCTCGCCCTACAATCGTAAAATAAGATTTTTCTATAAGCATGACACGATATCTGTAAGATTCTTATATTTCTAAGATGATATCGCGGTTCTACTAAAAGCAGGAAACAAAACATGCCGATAATCTTTGAATGCATATTGTGGAATGAAGCTCTGACGGCTAACCTACTTGGCAGAGTGGGAAGTGATGCGCTATTTTTTGCAAAAACATGTCACGGGGCTAAGTTAAGAAATAATATCAGCATACAGATGGGTGAAATCTTGGTGAATACACGAGATGTATTGTCGAACAGGCCGAGTCACCGGTGGAATAAACCCAACATTGGCGCTCTGTTCGCGACGGTTGGACAATTCGGTATCCAGCAGTTTTTTGACTTCCGCAAAGATCCCGCCGTCGAGAAGGTCAATGCACCATCTTCCAAAGCGCTGATTGACGAAACGCTCACAAAAGAGAAAGCAAGCCAGCTTCCCAAGCTTATGTGCGCACTCGACGTTCCTTCGAGCCGCTCATTTCACGTCGGCAAGGGGCTTGCGCTGTACCTGCAGGGCTGGGCTTTCTGTCCCGGCAACGCGATCAGACGGCTCTATGTCCTGGACGGAACCAGGCAGCATGAAATCAAGAACCATTCCTGGGCTCGGCCCGATGTCGTGCACTGCTTCTATCCCGCGCAGGATTCAACTGGCGGCAGCCTGTTCTCCGAATTCACCACCATATTGCCGATCGAGGAGATTGCGGAACCGGAGACCCGCGAACTGCGACTTCTTGCCGAGCTTAAATCCGGAGACATGATCGAGCAGTCTCTTGCCGCCTTCAGGCTCCAACCTGGGACCAACCGGCGACCGGTGAAGGTGAAATGGCCGGCCACTGGTCCCAAGATTGCCATCTGCATGGCGGCATACAATCCGCCACAGGAACTTCTGGAGCAACAGATCGCGTCAATCATCGGTCAAGACCACAAGAACTGGATCTGCATCATCACTGATGACAGCTCAAATTCCTCTTCCCGTCGCGATATTCTTGATTTGGTAGAGAATGATAAACGATTTATTTACGTTAGAAACAGGGAACGGAAGGGTTTCTACAAGAATTTCGAAGAGTGCCTTTCGCTGGTACCGGTCGGTGCAGAGTTCGTCGCGCTGGCAGATCAGGATGATCGTTGGCGTGCGGACAAACTAACCAAGCTCGTCCAGGCTTTGCCGGAGAACAAGAAACTCGCATTCAGCGACTGTCGTATCGTGGCCGCCGATGAGGTCGTCTCCGACACGTATTGGAGCCATCGCAAAAACGAATATACGGATTTTCTTTCGCTATTCCTCGGCAATAGCGTGAGTGGCGCCGCCAGCCTATTTCGCAGCGACATTCTCGACCGGATACTGCCGTTTCCGCAAAGGCTGGTGGATGCCTACCACGATCAGTGGATTGCACTTACTGCCCAGGTTGCGGGCGGGATTTCCTACACCCACGAGCCTCTGTACGATTATCATCAGCATGGAGCCAACGTGGTGGGGCAAGTCGTCGTGCCCTACGCCGGCGTTTCCCATTCAATAGGGTTTCTCCTGAAAGGCGTCGGAAACAAGCGTGCCTTGGTTGAGGCAGGTCGAGCTTTGCTGCACCAGGCACGCAGAGATTTTGTTGGGACGCTGGAAAAGGCCATATTCGCCGAGACGCTTCGGTTGCGAAACCCCGGGATGCCGGGAAGGCTGGGCAAAATAGTCAACCGCATGTCGCGCCTGACCACCAGCTTGGCCGAAGTGATCCTTCTGAGGTTTTCAGCCGCGCTACGGCGCCGTTCGACATTGAACGTCGAAGGACAGATGATGAACGCGGCCTTAGGTGTCAGGGCAAGAAATCTTGCCTATCGGTTGAAGAAAGCCAAATATTTGCAGTATGTCCGCAAGATCGCCACGGGATCCGACGCTCTGCCAAAAGCTGCGGCCTCCGGAGGGATACCGAGCGTCGCGGATACAAATGCCAGCTGGATTATTCACAATATCCAGCCGTTGACGCTGCGGGTGTCGAAGCGCGACCCAAAGCGCGTCAACATCCTCCTGGCAACGATCGATTTCAAATATATTTTCGGAGGCTATATCGGCATGTTCAGCCTGGCGCTGCGCCTGCGTCGGGAAGGTTTTCTCGTCCGGATCGTGACGTTGGAACATACGGAACTGGACATGGCGCTCGCTCGCGAGCGCATCAAAGGTTATCCCGGCGTCGAACAATTGTTTGACGAGATCGAAATCGAACATCGGTATGATCGCGATGACGAATTGTTCGTTAATCCCAATGATCGCTTCATTGCCACCAATGGCTGGGCGGCCCATGTCGCGCACCACGCCAGCCGGAAACTGGGACAGGACCGTTTCATGTTCATGGTCCAGGAATATGAACCCTATTTCCTACCCATGAACACGATTGCCGCACTGTTCCAGCAATCCTACCGCTTCCCGCAGTTCCAGCTTTTCTCGACACCCTTGCTGCGCGACTTTTTCAAGCTGAACAAGATCGGCGTGTTCTCGCAACCGGGTGCGAAGGAAAACCACGCTGTGTTCCGCAACGCCATCCAAAAATTCAAACCGTCGATAGACGACATGCGCGATCGCGAGCGGCGGATTCTTTTCTACGCCCGCCCGGAAGCACATGCCGCGCGCAATATGTTCGAACTCGGCATAATGGCGCTTGCCGAGCTGGCCCGTTCCCCGGGTTTCGACGCAGACAAGTGGAAGTGCTACGGGATGGGCTCGATCGGCGGCGCCAGCAAGATCAGGCTGGCGAAAAATGTGGTCATGGAGATGCTGCCGAAGACCGATTTGCAGACCTATACCGAACGGCTACCGCACCATGATGTCGGCCTCTCGCTGATGCTGACGCCGCATCCCAGCCTGGTGCCGCTGGAAATGGCTTCGGCCGGTATGTGGACCGTGACCAACACGTTCGAGAACAAGACGGCTAAGAGCCTGCGGGATATCTCGACCAACCTGATCGCTGTGGAGCCGACGCTGGAGGGCGTTGTCGCCGGGCTCAAGGACGCCATCTCGCGCGTCGATCAATACGATAAGCGGCTGCAAGGCTCGCGCTTCGATTGGCCGACCGACTGGAACGACGCCTTCTCCCAGGCGACGATGAAAAAGATCGTCGACTTTCTGTCTGATGCGCCGATCCTTCCCGTCGCGATCCATTCGCCTCGAAAAGGGACGCACAGCATTCGGGCGCCGGCGTTTAAAGCGCGTCGCCTAGCCGCGGGCTCGGCCCGCGGGTAGTAAGGGTTTGAAGAACAAAATCTTGTTAGGGCGCGACCGGCCCGTCAAGGTTTTTTCATGATCATGACCGATTGCCCAAGAGAAGCTCCACCCCATGGCGCTTTCGGGCCATCGACGAACTCCTTGATCGACAGGTTGGCGTGTCCGGCCCACACTTCCCACTGGTTACGCTCGATGAATGTGTTGAGGTAGTACACCCCCAGCGATCCTTCAAAGACCGGCCATTGAGTGGGCTCAGCCAGTTCAAGAAACGATATGACCGCCGTGCCACCCGGCTTCAGCGCGCGGGATACTTCCAAAAGATACGTATAGCATTCTGTCTGCAATAGATGCGTGAAAACGCTGAAGGCGTACACCACGTCAAATTCACCATCGCCGCACGGAAAGCTCAATTGCCGGTGCAGTCTATATTCGAAGTGCTTGGGTGTTTTGGTTTTCGCGTAGTCGAGCATGGATTGGACGATATCGGTTCCCAGATAGCGGCTGATATTAACCCTCTTGGCCAGGGCGTGAGCCACTCTTCCGCTGCCACAGCCAAAGTCGAACACGGCATCTCCATCTCGAATGCCGGCATAGGCCAGAACATCCGCGGCAATCTTGCCGATGCCTTCGTAGTTGCCTCCAACAGCGAGGCTCATCGCCTCGTCAAGCGGGTATTTCGCCAGAAGATCGGCAACGTGGCGCTCATAGTTCTCAACAAAATGATATTCAGCCATGGCTCTTCGTCTTTGTTTTTGGATTGAGCGACAAAAGCAACTTCCAGTCGTCGTTGCCTCTAGGCAGATTTTTGCACGATGTATTGGTCCTGGTATTTCCACCATGCGCCGGCTTCGTAGGATATCAACCGCGATCCCGGCAGCCGGCCGATCTGAAAGCCGACATATTGCGGATGAACGGTCGAACTGCCGTAATCCTGCTTGTCGAGGTCAATTTGTTCCGATTCAGCCTCGAATGCGATGCCATCAGGGCCAGGTGTCGGGATATGCGGATTGATGGCGCGGGCGGATTCGCCGATGGTCGTGAAGATCAGATAACCGCCTGGCGCCAGCAGCGAGTAGAGCGCCGAAAGCCATCTGCCAAAAGTGCGATTCGGAAGATGGGAAAAAAGCGAAATTACGGCGATGACATCGAACTGTCCGGGGATATCGAGGTGCTCAGGATCTTTCGACGACAGGAAGGCCGGGCATCCGAAATGTTTTCTCACGAACTCCACCGCTTCAGGATGGATATCACTGACCGTCAGGTCGCATAATTTCCGTAGATGGCGGGTGACCCGCCCATAGCCGGCGGCGAATTCGAGAACCCTCGGATTGCTCGAATCGGCGCCGAGGCTCCCGATTGTCCGCATCAGTTGTTCCGCGTCAGCCAGGCCGCCCTTGAAGTAGAATTGCAGACCGGTTTCGGCGTTCAATTTCAGGAAATGCGCCAACATCAGATCTTCGGAGTGAAGCGCTGGGCTTACCCCATAGGCCTCCGCAAATCGCTTCGCCGTCGATTCGAATTCTCCAACAGCTAAGGTTGCCATGTCACCCTTTCCGCTATTCTGTTTCACGAGTGTTTGCTGGCTTCATTTGGCCGCCTCATCATGAGCGGCGCGCCAGCCAAACTCTACATCCCTGAGGGTCGTTTGCTGGCCGGAATCGCCTGGGTCGATACGAATGGAACGCCCAGCCAGATAGTCGGGAAGAACCAGCGCAATCGTGTGGTCGCCAACGTCGAGCGGCACTTGAATCGAGCGACCAGCCACAAAAGCTCCGTCCTGGCCGGAGTGGGGTGAAAAAAAGATTTCGAATGTATCGGGGACTTTCAATGTCAACCGCAGTCGTATGCAGGGGATCTTTCCAACGCCGCCAGAGACGGGCACGGTGGCGACCATTTGGGGATCGGGGGCGGTGGTGAGATAACCGTTTGCGTCCGCAGCCATAGCTTGGAGCCTCGGCGAACCGGATGCGGGCGCAAAATCCCTGCATTCCCTGGCCGCCAGTTCATCACGTGCGACGAGGGCCTTGCCCAGCGTGTTCGGCCAAGAAAGAGGAAAGTTCAACACAGAATTGACGACCGCTCGCTCGACGCGGCTTACCACCAAGCGGTCGCTGGCCTGCACCGCTTTGGTGATCTCTTGGGGATCGGCATCGAAATTCAATTCGGCGCCGTGCCGGAACGGGTCCGTCAACCCGATTACTTTATTGTAGAACGAATCGTGCAAAACGAGGGTGGACTTCGCCTGGTCGAATTCTGCGACTGAAGCCAGTGCCTTTTTTTCCGCAGGAATGTCGATCTCGCTTTCCGGGTAGCCATTGCCAACCAGCAGCATTGTCGTTTCCATATCGGCTGGAGGCTGGGCCAATTTTCCGGTTAGTGCAGGTGGCGACATCGCCCTGGTGTCCCGAAACATCGCCGCGAGCAATTGGCGGAAGGCTATGGCCGCACCAAAGTTGGTCCAGTGGGTGTCCGCCTTGCCATACAGAATGTTGCCGGCGGGATTGCCCTTTTCGCTCCGCAGCGCGGTAAGGTGATCGACGATCTGGGGCGCCTCGACCCTAATCGCCGATCGCAAAAGTTCGGCACTTTGCTGTTTGCAGCCCCAGATCTTTTTGAAATGAGGGTCCAGAAATTCCGGATAAAGTGTGGATTTATCGGGCGCTATTGCAAAATACATATCAATTCCCGAGGCCTTGGCGACATCAAGCATGGCGCCAATGCGGGACACGGCCATTTCCACATCATATTGCTTTTGACATTCCCCCCCGAACCAGTCGTCCTTCCAGAACAGCCAGCCGTCCTTTCCGCTGGCTACATTGTTATGGTCATACTGGCGCACAATTCTCAGCAAGGCGGTGTTTCGAACGGTAATGGCCGTTTTCTTCAGTTGCGAGCGTTCAAGAAGAGCTGAAGCCAGTTGATCGAACGCACCGCTCGAACTGGTGGACAGAGCTTCTACCGGCGGAAATGCGGTGAACGGTATTCGGCCATAAGGTTCAACGGCGCCGCGAACAGCCAGCACCAACAGCGGCGACGCGATGATGACCACGAAGGCTGCGGTGACTATTGCGCTGCATATTTTTCTGGCTGTTTTCATCAGAATTGGAAATACAGGAACGGAGTGTAGCCACCGCTCAGCGCCAACACCTGACATACCATCAGGGCAACAACCGTGTAGCAGGCGCCGGCGACATACAGCTTATCGCCTCTGGTCTCGCTTGTCAGCAACTGGCCGAACGAAAGCCGGCCGGGCAAAACGTAAATTGCCGCACCGGCCACAAGGGCGATCAGGCTGGTCGTGGCTATCGGCGCAGCCGCATCGAGGCTGAATGCACCAGCGGCGACGGGCGAAGCCATCGCCTTCCACAAAGACATTGCCTGTTCAAGCGACGTCGAGCGGAACAGCGGCCAGCTCAGCGTCACGACCGGCAGGAAATAGGCATATCGCAGCCACCCCTTCTCCAGCACTTTCGGCCAAGTGCCGGTGGCCACGCGCTCGACCAGGATGAAAAGCCCGTGGAACATACCCCAGCAGAAAAACGTCCAGGAGGCGCCATGCCAGAGGCCGGTTACCGCGAAGACGATCAACAGGTTTCGATAGGTCGCGATCCTGCCATGCCGGCTTCCTCCCAGCGGGATGTAGAGATAGTCGCGAAACCAGCTTGAAAGCGAGATGTGCCAGCGTCGCCAGAATTCGGTGATCGAACGGCTGGCGTAGGGCCTCTGAAAATTCTCGGCAAAGCGGATGCCGAACATGCGGGCAAGCCCGATGGCCATGTCGGAATAACCGGAGAAGTCGAAATACAACTGGATGCCATACGTCGCGGCCGCCAGCCATGCCGTGGCAAAACCTATGGTGTCGTGGGGTGCGGCGAAAATGGCATCGGGGATCGGCGCAATGCCATCGGCTATGATCACCTTTTTCACCAGGCCGTGAGCGAAGCGGGTGGCCCCGGTGGAGAAGTTCTCGAGAGATATTCTCGGCGCTCGAAAATCATCCACGACGTCCCGGAACCGCACAATCGGGCCGGCAATCAGGTGCGGAAAAAATGTGAAGTACGTACTGAAGAGCACGACATTGCGCTCTGCAGGAATTTCACGACGGTAGACGTCGATCAGGTAAGACAATGCCTGAAAGGTAAAAAAGGATATGCCGATCGGGAGGATTATGCCGGCGAATGTCGCCGACAGATTGCTGCCTGAAGTGAGGTCAACGTTCACCGCTATGAAGTCGAGATATTTGAAGAACACGAGAATGCCGACCAGCAGCACGATTGCCGCCCCGACAACTGCATTTCTCAATCTCGCGCTTTTGCAAAGGTCGACAGCCAGCGCGCCGAAATAGGCGATGACTACATCCGCAATGAGTATGATTACATAGGACCCTGACGACCAGTAGTAGAATGCCAGGCTCAGAACGAGCAGGCTTGGCCGAAAGGCAGAGGGCTTGGCAAAAAGAGCTATGGCAAGTGCGATAGGCAGGAAGAAGAAAAGAAAATTACTTGCCGAAAATACCATCCTGCCTCCAACCACGCCCACGCTCGGTGACCACCTCAGCTCTAAGAGCCAAATTTGCCACCCAAGACCTCACCATCTATATCGAATATAGAGCGCAAGGATCGGCCAAAATACAAAAACATGTCCCAATGGCGAAAATATCGACAAAATGAATGAGCATTCGGCAATTCTCTCTGAATCATCCCTGCTGAGATAGTAGACGCCTCGCCTGATCTGTAAATGCTTATCTCTATGCACAGGTTGTTGATAACGCGCCCAAGCCGCTAGAGCGTTTCATCGTTTAGGGAAACGGCGAAACACTCTATCTCTTGTTCTGACGCAATTCCGAAGGAAAGCGCTAAGCGCTTTCCTGGGAACACACACTTTTCTTGGAATTGCTCTAAGGCGCTACGCCGAGCTGTCGGCGCACCGGTCCCAGCCCTCAATGCAACGTCGGATCACCGGCCAGCAGGCTGCGCGGCCCGGTCGTTTCGAAACTGACCTGGTCGCGGCCGTTGGACTTGGCCTTGTAGAGGTGCCGGTCGGCCGTCAGGAACATGTCGGCATAGGTGGTGGGTCCGCTGAAGGCGACGCCACCGATGCTCACCGAGAGCTGACAGGGCCGTCCATCCGGGGCAAACTCGACCTCGCGGATGCGCCGCCGGATCCCCTCAGCAACCAGCCAGGACTGCGACGGGTCGGCGCCAGGCAGGAAGATGGCGAACTCCTCGCCGCCGATGCGTCCAACGATGTCGGCGCCGCGCAGCTGAGCCTTGATCGTCTGCGCGATCAGCTTGAGCGCTTGATCGCCGCAATCGTGGCCCAATCGATCGTTGATAGTCTTGAAATGATCGGCGTCGACGATCAGCAGGGCGCCGGCATCGACGACGGCCTGGCTGCGCGCCTGTTCGAGATAGGCCTCGACCAGCATCGAAAACGCGCCGCGGTTGAACACCGCGGTCAGGCTGTCGGTCGCCGCGACAATGCTCAGATTCTTCTGGGCGATCGCCAGCTGGCGCATCTTGTACATAAGGAAAGAGAAGAACGACCCACCCAGCACGAGCGGCAGCAACAGGTCGGTGAGCATTGCCCAGCGCAGCGCATCGGGCGACAGCGACGGAAAATTGTAGGAATCGACAAGGAAGGCCGCCGCGATACAGATCGCCGTGCCGACAACCGTGACTGCTATGACCCTGCCCCAGCTCGTGGGCGACAGATCGACCCGCATGCCATTTCTCCCACTGTGTTCGCCATTTTGCAGCGGGAACACAAATGAAACCCTAAAATCTTACCTGCAATTCGAATGTGGTTAACCAGAACAATTCCAGGAAAGTGTGAGCAGCTTTCCCGGGAGAAGCGCGTGGGCGCTTTCCCTGAGAATTACCAAGACAAAGGGATAGCGCGTTTCACCGTTTCCGTTAAACGATAAAACGCTCCGGCAATCGAAAGGCGCGATCGGTTGCCTTGTGAGTGGCGACAAAAAGCCCGCCACTTGCGCGGCGGGCTTTCCGACTGGCCGGAGGCTTCTCGTCAGCGCATGTCCCTCGGGAAGTCTGGGCCATGCGGTAGGAGAGTGCCGTAAAGCCTCACGGCTGGCTCGACACTCCCGGCGAAACCTGTCTCAGCGACGCGAGATCATAAGGCATAGCTGCCGCAGATCGCTGTCGTAGGTGCCCTCGCTGGCGAGCACATCGACGCAGCGCTTCTTCATACGTGTCAGCTGGCTGTTCGACATGCTGGCGACGACACCGGGTGTCCCAGGGGTGCCTGGTGTTCCAGGAGTTCCTGGAGTGCCGGGGGTACCGGGCGTACCGGGCGTGCCCGGCGTTCCGCCAATGCCGACGCCGACACCGACGTTGATGCCGCTGCCGACGTTGACGCCGACACCGGCATTGATACCTCCGCTGCCGCCGACCGTGGCCCCAACACCGGCCTTGATGCCACCGGCTCCGCCGACCGTCGCGCCAGCGCCGGCCTTGATGCCGCTGCTACCGCCGACTGAGGCGCCGAGGCCCGCAGTAACGCCGCTATTGCCGCCGACCGTAGCGCCAGCACCCGCCTTGATACCGCCGCTGCCGCCAACCGAAGCGCCGGCACCGGCCTTGACCCCGCCGCTGCCGCCGATCGAAGCGCCAACACCGGCATTGATGCCGCCAGCACCGCCGATAGATGCGCCGACACCGACGCCAATTCCGCCGCCTGCATTCGCGGGAGCGGCAAAAATGACGATAATTGCACCCGCCGCCAGTGTTCTAGCGATTTTTTGAGTGATATTAACCATGACACTCTCCTTGTTGCCGTTCTGCTTTGTGCATTGCAACATGCCAGCAAACCAAAGCAGACAATATGCTTATGCACTCACAGCTACGCACGAGTCTTCCTTATAGTTTCTTTATTTTTTCCAAGAATAAGGATTGTAGTTCTCAAGGCGTGCATTGATCTGCTAAAAAAAAATATGTTTTTGCTTCAATATTTAAACTCTGTTTAATTCTCTCGACAGAAATTCCACCGGAGTTGGAGCGGGTTGTGGCTGCGGCGGCCTGGAGCCGAAGGCCCACAAAAGGCGGGCCACTGACAGCCCAGCCATCTGGCCCAGTCACCGGGCAGCGTTGTGCCGACAGGGTCCTCAAACCCGGCTTGGATCCAGAGCTGGTGCCGGGCATCGACGGCCGCGCAAATGCACCGGTTAACGCTCCCGTGCGTTTAAACGGGAAGCGCGGTCAGGAGATCAGGCGTAGGCGCGGCCTTCGTCGGTGCGTTGGAAAAACGCCAGGTCGAGCTGCACCGAAGGCCGGCCGAGAATGGTCAGGATGGTATGCGCCTGGCCGCGGTGATGGGTCTGGTGGTTGAAGACGTGTCCCAGCGCCGGCGCCAGCCGCTGCGAGACGGTGCGCATGTCGGAAACGGTCATGTAGGAGAAGCGGCCGGACAAAGCCTTTTCGGTCAAACCGCCGACCCAGTCGACGATCCGCCTGTCCTCGGCCTCACGCGCCAGCTTTAGACCAGGCAATGCGCGGTGCAGGATGGCGTCGAGCTTTGCCGGCGCGTCGCCCTCGCCGGTGAAGCGTTTCATCCAGATGCGGTCGGTGGCCAGCAGATGGTTGAGCGTGCCCATCATCGAGCCGAAAAATGCGCCGACATCGCGATTGAACTCTTCTTCGTCAAGTGCGGCGACGGCATCGTAGATGCGGCCATTGGCCCATTGATTGTAGGCCGCGAACATCATGAAATGCTGTTTCATCTTTTTCCCGCCGACGAGTTCCGCTTCAGCCGCAGGCGCCTAATTAGACCGCGAGGACGCAGCCGCCAATGACCATTCTGTTCTATGAACTCGCCGGACACGACGCGACCCGTCCGTTCAGCCCGCCTTGCTGGAACGAGGCGGCGGCCGCAGCTTAGGGAATAGGCAGTAGGCAATAGGGTCTGAGGGCTGTACTGCCTACTGCCTACTGCCTACTGCCTACTGCCTACTGCCTACTGCCTACTGCCTACTGCCTCTTCCCCACACAAGTCTCCTGATCGCCATGCCACCACCCCCCGATTTCACCGATGATTTTCGCGCCGGGCTGGTCACGCTGCTGCGCTGGCGCCGGGATGTGCGGCGCTTCGAGCGGACGGCTTTGCCCGAGGGTACGCTGGAGCGGCTGCTGGAGCTTGCCAGCATCGCGCCGTCCGTCGGTCTCAGCCAGCCGTGGCGCTTCGTGGTGGTCGAGAGCGCCGAGCGGCGGGGCGCGGTGAGAGACTGTTTCGAGCGGTGCAATGCCGAAGCTCTTGAATGCTTTTCAGGCGAGCGCGCCGCTCTCTATGCCCGGCTGAAGCTCGCCGGTCTCAATGAAGCGCCCTGCCAGTTCGCGGTTTTCGCCGACCGCACGACGCAACAGGGCCATGGGCTCGGCCGCATGACGATGCCGGCAACCATCGACTATTCGGCCGTCATGGCGGTGCACACGCTGTGGCTGGCGGCGCGGGCGGAAGGCATCGGCATGGGCTGGGTGTCGATCCTCGACGCCGCCGAGATGGCCGCAATCCTGGACACCCCGCCTGAGTGGACGCTGATCGGCTATTTCTGCCTCGGCTATGCCAGCGAGGAGCATGATCTGCCGACACTGGAACGCGAAGGCTGGGAGCGGCGGCGGCAGCCGGTGGTGATCAGGCGGTAAAGCTGCCCATCACTTCGTCTCTTCCTTGGCGATGAGCTTGACGCAGATCGGGTCGCCCTTCGGCATCGGAGTGCACTGCCATCCAGGCCCGAAACCGAAATTCGTATCTGTGCGGCGACCCGAAAAGAGCAGCAGAACAAGGCCCACGGCAGCCAAGATGCCGATAATCCAAAGGCTCCCTTTTATGTCGCCCGGTCTGAGGTGGAGGTGGGGCCAGCGCGTCCCGTCAAACATGGTCCGATGTCTTTCCGTTCCGCTGATTTCCGTTCGAAACCGTGCGTGCCTGCGCAATCACCATTTTCCCGCAAGCCTTGCCTTTGACCAGAGCGTTGCGAACAGCCATGCGGGCGGTCGCGGCCGAATAACGCTGCCGGGGCGCGTCCCCTTGGCAATGGGCCGGGCGGCTTGTATAGAGCCCGCCACTCCACATTCCGATCTCAAGACTTTCCATCTCAAGACAAGGACGACCCCATGGCGCTCGAACGCACCTTTTCCATGATCAAGCCGGACGCGACCCGGCGCAATCTTACCGGCGCCATCACCAGGATGCTGGAAGAGGCCGGCCTGCGCGTCATTGCCTCACGTCGGGTATGGATGAGCCGCCGCGAGGCCGAAGGCTTTTACGCCGTCCACAAGGATCGTCCGTTCTTCGGCGAACTGGTGGAATTCATGTCGTCGGCGCCGACCATCGTGCAGGTGCTGGAAGGCGAAAACGCCATTGCCAGGAACCGCGAAGTTATGGGCGCGACCAACCCCGCCAACGCCGCCGAAGGCACCATCCGCAAGGTGCACGCGCTGTCGATCGGCGAGAATTCCGTGCACGGCTCCGACGCGCCGGAAACCGCCGCGCAGGAGATCAAGTACTGGTTCTCCGACACCGAGATCGTCGGCTGAGCCGACGCGAACCAATGTATGCAAGAGGCCGGCACTTCGCCGGCCTTTTTCTTGGCGTCGGACCTCCCTGCACTCCCCGCGAAGATCGGTCTCAGCTAAAGTCGGCCCAGGCACCAGCGGAACCGACCCGACCATGACCAGCGCCATCCCCGGTTTCTTCCAGGGCACCGAGATGCCGTCGAGCGGCTGGTGGGAGGCGCTGTGGCCTGATCCCGCCGGCGTGCTTGCGGCAACCGGGCTGAAGCCGGGCATGGAGGTGGTCGACCTCTGCTGCGGCGACGGCTGGTTTACGCTGCCGATCGCCACGGTCGCCCGCCGTGTCATCGCCAACGATATCGACGCCGACCTGCTGGAGGCCGCGCAACGACGTCTGATCGGCGCCGGCGCGACCAATTGCGAATTCGTCGCCGGCGACGCCTACGAACTCGCGAGTCTCGTGTCCCGGCCCGTCGACTTCGTCTTCCTGGCCAACGCCTTCCACGGCGTGCCAGACCGGCCGCGGCTGGTACGTGCCGTGCGCGAAGCACTCGTCCCCGGCGGACATTTTGCGATCGTCAACTGGCACCGGCAGCCTCGCGAGACGACGACAGTGCTGGGCGAGCCGCGTGGCCCGCGAACCGAACTCAGGTTGTCACCGCAACAGACCATCGCGGATGCCGAAGCCGGCGGCCTGAAGCTTGTTAAACTGGTCGAGGTGCCGCCCTATCACTATGGGGCGATGTTCGAGAAGGCGAAGCCGGTCTGAGCTCAACCAATGAGCGGCGTGTCCCAGAGATCGCCGAGCAGCGCTTTCAGCTCGGTGAAGCGCTTCTGCCCCAGCTCCTCGGCCCATTCGCGTTCGACGTCGAGCAGGATGTCGGTCATCTTCTGGTAGGCGGCGCGCCCGCGGTCGGTGAAGTGGACGACCGTCCCGCCGCTCTCATCGGGTGCCGCCGAGCGGGTGATGTAGCCCGTCGCTTCCAGCGTCTTCAGCAGCTGGTTCATGGCCTGCTTGCTCATCGCGGCGCGCTCTGCAAGCGCGCTCGGCCGGTAGCCGTCCGGGCCGGGATATTGGATTACCGCCATATGCGGCGGGCTGAGATCGTCGAAACCCGATGCTCTGAGTTCCCTGATCAGCTTGCGATGAATGGCCAACGCCGGCACGCGCAGCAACGCACCGATCAGCGGCGGCTTCTTCGGCGGATCTTCGGTGGAGGACGGCATTGACACCTTGGTAAATTGAGTTTACTTAAATCGGTAAACTCGATTTACCACATGGGAGGATGAAATGCTAGACAAAGCCAGCCAGATCAGCGTCAATCCCGCTGACGAAACAATCAGCCATGGCGGCCTGACCGTGCGCTTCCTGCTGACCGGCGACCAATCGAACGGCAGCATCGCCGCCTTCGAACTGACGGTCCCCGGTTCGCAGCGCCTGCTCGCCCCGGCGCACAGCCACGACCACTACGAGGAAACCATGTATGGGATCGAAGGCGTGCTGACGCTGACCGTCGACGGACACCAGCACGATATCGGGCCCGGTCAGGCGCTGTGTATTCCGCGGGGCGCCGTTCACCGCTTCGACAACGACACCGCTGAGACCGCCAAGGTGCTCTGCGTGGTGACGCCGGCAGCGATCGGGCCTGAGTATTTCCGCGAGGCCTTCGCCATCTTCAGCACCGGTGGCCCGCCCGACCGCGCCAGGCTCATGGACCTGATGCGCCGGTTCGGCCTGACGCCGGCACCGCCGCAGGGCTGACCGTCTCCAGGTTGGTCAACGCCCAGCGCGGCCTATCGGATAGACGAGGAATCCCGCCGCCCCTCGCGGCGGGTCGTGCACTACTTCGCCTGGCGCTCTTTCACGTTCGCATGGGCGTTCGCTGCTTCCATGTCGGTGGCCGGTGTTTTGGTATCGGCGCCAACAAACGGACTGCCCTGCCCCGGCGCGAGGTCGCCACTATGGCCGGCCTTGTTGGTATGGAAAGGTTGGCTGTCCGGGCTGAGGCCATGCTGAAGCGCATTGAACAGGTGGTCGTCCGCGTTCGCAAGGCCGGTAAGACCTATGAGCATTGCGCCAGTGGCAGCAAGGATAAGTGCGTGCGTCTTCATCTTGACTCCTCTTGAGTCAAGGCCAGAACGAACCGCAGCCGGTATGGCCGCTTCAATGGAGGGATATTCGCCAGAGCTGATCCCGAAGAAGATTCCGATACCTTCGGGATGATCAGGCGCCAGGAAACATCCCTTTGCCTCACCCGCCTGTCTGACAAACGCTTCTCTTGCCCGAATTATTCCGGAAAATCGTTGACGATCGAAATATGCGCTAGCTCGCGGCGTTGAACCGCAAAACATCGCTGCCGTCCTTGTCGACGATGGTCAATTTGCCCGCGTCGACATGGTATGACGCCGCCTTGGCGAGCGCCTCGAACAGCGCCTTTTCCTCGGCCATGATCTCCGGCGCGCAGGCTTTGTAGGTCGAGCCGATGTCGCTGATGACGATGGTCTCGCCATCGACCTCGGCGGTGGCGAAATAGGCGTTGCACGGGCCGCTGCCGCCCGCCTTGCCGGCTTCGCTGACCCGGAACGTCGCCTGCGGCTCCGAAATCACGCCGATACCGTCGATATATTCGACCAGCCAGCTCTGGCCGAACAGCGAGGCCGAGGTCGGCTTGTCGCTCGGCGCCACCATTTTCAGCACGATGGCCTGCGGCGCGTCGCTGAGCGGATCGACCTGATCGCGCGAGTCCGTGACGAACAGCAGCTTGTCGTCGGCGGTGATGCGCGCCTGCAGCGCATAGGTCATGTTGGGCCGGATCACCGTTGGATCGAAGCTGATCTCGAACTTGATCGGCACCTGGCCGGCCGGCGCTACCTTGCGCTCGCCGACAATGGCAGCCGGCGCATCGGCCAGCGATACATCGGCAAGTTGAACCGAGAGCACGGCGTTGGGCGGCAGCGCAATGCGCTCGCGATACATGACCTCGCCCTTCAGCGTTTTCTCGGCGGCGACGGAAGGCTCGGGAACGGCCAGAACGCCGATAATCAGCGGCACAAAGCCGAAAATGAAGAACTCGGCGATCCTGTCCAGCATTCCCTTGCTCCCTTTTTGCCGATGCGATTTGGCCAAGGGAATGCGGTCAATACATGGCTGCGCCGAGATTTATTCGGGCCGCGCCTTCCAGCGCGCCGCAGCCTGGTCGTCGGCGTCCTTGGCCTCGACCCAGCCGCCATCGGTGCCGTCCACGCGGTGCTCCTTCTTCCAGAAGGGTGCACGCGATTTCAGGAAATCCATCAGGAAATTCGCCGCTTCGAACGCCGCCTGCCGGTGCGAGGACGCCGCCACCACCAGCACGATGTTTTCGCCCGGTGCGATCTTGCCGTGGCGATGGATGACGGTCAGCCCTTGCAGCGGCCAACGCTGAAGTGCCTCGCGGGCGATGCGGGTGATTTCGGCCTCGGCCATGCCGGGATAGTGCTCGAGTTCCAGGGCCGACAGCTGGCCCTGCTCGTCGCGGCAAAGTCCTGAGAAGGACACCACGGCGCCGATGTCGGCGCGACCCTCGGTCAGTTTCGCGATCTCAGCGGCAACGTCGAAATCGTCGCGCTGAATGCGCACCGTCGGCGCGCCGGACATTGGTGTCAGCCCCCGGTCATCGGCGGAAACAGCGCGATCTCGCGCGCGCCGGCTATCTTCTCGCGATGCTCGACATGTTCCTGGTTGATGGCGACGCGGATCACATCAGGATATTGCAGCGCGTGCTCATATTCCTCGCCGCGCGATTTCAGCCAGCGCAGGAGGTCGGCGACCGTCTCGATGCCCGCGGGCAATTCGACGTCTTCCTCAGGCTTGCCGATCCGTTCGCGCACCCAGGCGAAATAAATGAGCCGGGTGATCATCTCACTCGTCCATGATGTGCTTGAGGCCGGCGCGGAAATAGTCGTAGCCGGTGTAGAGCGTGACGAGGGCTGCGATCCACAGCAGCACCAGTCCGGTCTGCGTGGTCAGCGGGAAGATCTTGTCGCCGGCAGGCCCGGCCAGCAGGAAGGCGATGGCGACCATCTGGATGGCGGTCTTCCATTTGGCCAGCTGCGTCACCGGCACCGAGACTTTCAATGCCGCCAGATATTCGCGCAGCCCCGAAACCAGGATTTCGCGGCACAGGATGATGATTGCCGCCCACAGCGACCAGCCTGCGATGCCGGCATGGCGGTCGGTGTCGGCGGCGAGCAGCAGCAGGCAGGTGGCGACCAGCAGTTTATCGGCGATCGGGTCCAGCATCTTGCCGATGTTGGACGTCTGCTGCCAGGCGCGCGCCAGATAGCCGTCGAGATAGTCGGTGATCGAAGCCAGCAGGAAGATGATCAACGCCGACCAGCGGGCGAAGTCGCTCGATTTCAGATGCCCCTCGAGAAAAAAGCACAGCACCACCAGCGGCACCGCGACGATGCGGGCGTAGGTAAGCATGTTGGGAAGGTTGAACGCGTGCTTGGCCATATCTCAGGGACTCTTTCTGCCTGCGTACTCAAATCAGAACCGGATGTAGGGGGTCAACAGGCGAGATTCGATTGGCCAGACGAAAATAGCGCGCGATTGCCGGGATTCGCGTGGCCTGCGAGAAAAGAACGGCTGCTGCCATTTGATCGGGACAGCGGCGTCACCGGCGCTCAGCTCTCATGGAAATGATTGTAGACGAGCTTGGCGACCTGCTCTGAAATACCGTCGACCTTGACCAGATCCTCGACTGCCGCGCGGCTGACCGCCTTGGCAGTGCCGAAGGCCAGCAGCAGCGCGCGCTTGCGACCGGGACCGATGCCGGCGATCTCGTCGAGCGGGCTCTTGACCAATTCCTTCTTGCGCCGCGTGCGGTGCGAACCGATGGCGAAACGATGGACCTCGTCGCGCAGCCGCTGAACGAAATAGAGCACGGGGTCTCGGACGGGGAGCGAAAACGAGTCCCTGCCTCTGACGAAGAAACGCTCGCGGCCGGCATCGCGGTCCTGGCCCTTGGCGATGCCGATGGCCGCCACGCGATCCTCGATGCCGAGGTCGGCGAGGATCTTGCGCACCGCGCTCATCTGGCCCTGGCCGCCATCGATCAGGATGACGTCGGGCCAGGCCGGGAAGCTGCCGGAGATGTCTTCTTCGATGTCGTCGCCTGCTCCACCGGCTGCCGCGTCGTCGGGAACGACATCGCCATGTTCCTTCAGCAGCCGCGAAAAGCGCCGTTCCATCACCTCGCGCATCATGCCGAAATCGTCACCAGGCGTGATCTCGGTCGAGCGGATGTTGAATTTGCGGTACTGGTTCTTCACAAACCCTTCCGGCCCAGCGACGACCATGGCGCCAACGGCGCTGGTGCCCATAATATGCGAATTGTCATAGACCTCGATGCGCACCGGCGGCTTCGGCAGGCCGAAGGTCTCGGCAAAGCCGGCGAGCAGCCGGCCTTGCGTGGAGGTTTCGGCCAGGCGGCGGCCGAGCGCCTCGCGGGCATTCTGCAGCGCGTTGTCGGTCAAATCCTTCTTCTCGCCGCGCTGCGGCACCGAGATCGACACTTTACGGCCGGCGCGGGTGGACAGCGCTTCGGCCAACAGTTCCTGATCCTGGACGCCTCGCGACAGAAGGATGTTCCGTGGCGTCGGCTTGTCGTCATAGAACTGCGCCAGGAACGAGCCCAGCACTTCCGCCCCCTCCAGTGCCGGATCGGCCTTGGGGAAATAGGCGCGGTTGCCCCAGTTCTGGCCGGTGCGGAAGAAAAACACCTGGATACAGACCTGGCCGCCCTCCTGATGGATGGCAAAGACATCGGCCTCGTCGACCGTGGCCGGGTTGATGCCCTGATGGCTCTGCACATGGGACAGTGCAGCCAACCGGTCGCGATAAATGGCGGCGCGTTCGAAATCGAGCTCCTGCGAGGCCTGCTGCATGGCGGCAGAGATTTCGGTCTTCACCTTCTGGCTGCGGCCCGACAGAAAATCCTTCGCCTCGCTGACCAGCTCGGCATAGTCGCTATGCGAGATCTCCCCGGTACATGGACCGGCACAGCGCTTGATCTGGTAGAGCAGGCACGGCCGGGTGCGGTTTTCGTAAAAGGAGTTGGTGCAGCTCCTGAGCAGGAAGGCGCGCTGCAGCGAATTGATGGTGCGCCCGACCGCGCCGGCCGACGCAAAAGGTCCGAAATAGTCGCCCTTGCGCGAGCGCGCACCGCGATGCTTGTAGATGCCGGGCGAGACGTGATCGCCGGTCAACAGGATGTAAGGGAACGACTTGTCGTCCCGCATCAGCACATTGAAACGCGGCCGCAAACGCTTGATGAGATTGGCCTCGAGCAGCAGCGCTTCGATTTCGGTGCGGGTGACGACGAACTCCATCGTCGATGTCTCGCGCACCATGCGGCCGATGCGGGCGGTGTGGAACCGGCCTTGCGCGTAGTTGGTCACCCGCTTCTTCAGGCTGCGCGCCTTGCCGACATAAAGCACGTCGCCGGCAGCGTTCATCATGCGGTAGACGCCGGGCGCATTGGGCAGCCGCTTGACCAATGTCTGGATGACCTCGGCGCCGACCATGCCGTCGGCGTCGCCGGCATGCGGCGCCCAGTCTATCGCTGTGAAGGCGACATCGGGCCCGGTGGCCTCGGGCTCGACGATCTCCTCGACCGCTTCATCCTGAAGGTTGATCTCGGGCGGCATATCGTCGGCGGCGCCGGCGCGCGTCTTGTGTTTCTGGTCTGCGGGACTCATTCCACCATGCCTGTCACATCCGGCGTCTGCCATGCAAGATGCTGGCCGCCGTCAAGCGCGATCATCTGGCCGGTCACCGAGCGCGCATCCCAGAGATAGCGGATGGTGGCGCCGAATTCGGCCAATTGCGGGCCGCGCTCCAGAATCAGGCCATCGACCTGCTTCTGGAAATCATGATCTTCCTGGCGCGTATTCTTCAGCGTCGGACCGGGACCGATGGCGTTGACGCGGATGCGCGGACCGAGCGCCTGTGCCAGCATTTCGGTCTGCGTCCACAAGGCCGACTTCGACAGCGCATAAGAGAAATAGCGCGGCGTCGGCCGCCAGACGCGCTGGTCGATGATGTTGACGATCAGCCCCTCCTGCCCTGGCGGCAAGGCGCGGGCGAAGTTTTGCGCCAACAGCGCCGGCGTCTTCACATGGATGGCGAAGTGAAGGTCCCATGCCGCCCAGTCGAAGTCCTCGACGCTATCGTCGACGAACAGCGACGCATTGTTGACAAGAAGCGTGACCGGGCCGAGCGCTGCCGCGGCGCGGCCGACGAGATCGCCAACCGCATCCATGTCGGTCAGATCGGCGGCTACCACGCCGGCGCGGCCGCCTCCGTCCCTGATGTTCGCAGCCAGCGCGTCGGCCTCGGCGGTCGAGCGGTTGGCGTGGATGGCGACGGCAAAACCGTGCGCGGCCAGATCCTCGACGATCGCCTTGCCGATCCGCTTCCCCCCGCCCGTCACCAGCGCCGTTCCGGCGGCTTCGATCATCTGTCAATCCTCAATCTGCGCCTCAATTCGGCTGGCGGCACATTGTGACGCGTCCAGGGGTTAAATGCCGTTTCCACCTGGGGCAGGAATGTGGCGAAACGGCTTTTTCGCCGCCGGCACCGCCCCGGATTCGGGTCGGCAGGACCGCAATATAGGACGCTGAACCCGTTGCACCAAGCCGAGTGCAGTGCAGCATCGCCTGCGTACTGACATTTCGCTGTTGCGAAGATGCAACGTCAAGCTTCGGCCTCATTCGTGCCGGGGAATGACCCATTTTCAGGTTCGCTGCCGCCGCATTTTGACACGACATTCGGAACCGTTGAGTGCCAGATCCGTTTCACCCCCCGGACGGGTTGATGGCGCTCAGGACAAACAGGCCTACGTGTCTTGTGGCTTAAGGAGTAAACAACAATGCAAACCAATCTCAAATTCGCGCCGCTCGCGGTTGCGCTCGGGCTCTTCGCCCTCAGCGGTACCGCTTTTGCTGCCGATGTCGTCTCGGAAGAGCCCCCGGCGCCGGCCCCGATCGCCGAGCTCCCCGTCGCTTCCTGGGCCGGCCCGTATGCCGGTCTCAGCGCCGGCTACGGCTTCAGCGGTCATGCCAAAGTCCAGGACGGCGGCCCCGACATCAAGACCAAGGGCTTTGTCGGCGGCGTTTTCGGCGGCTACCAGTGGCAGCAGGAAAACTTCGTGTACGGTGCTGAAGCCGATCTCGGCTACAATGGCGTCAAGGGTGACAGCGGCGGCGTCAATTCCAAGGGCGGCTTCGAAGGCTCGCTGCGCGCCCGTCTGGGTTACGCCGTGACCCCGGAAATCCTGCTCTACGGCACCGGCGGCGGCGCCCTGAAGAACCAGAAGGTCTCGGTCCCCGGCGACAGCGACAGCAACACCATGCTCGGCTGGACGGCCGGCGTCGGCACCGACATCAAGATCACCGACAATGTGTTCGGCCGTGTCGAGTACCGCTACACCGACTTCGGTTCCAAGAGCTTCGACAGTGTCGGCACCAAGGTCAAAGAGAGCGACAACCGCGTCACCTTCGGCGTCGGTATGAAGTTCTAACTGTCGTTCAAGCCACGACACAAGAAAGCCGGGCCTCGCGCCCGGCTTTTTTTGTTTCGCCCGTCAGGCCGGCACAGCCACCTTCAGCCCCGGAAACTTCTCATCGAAACGCGCTGCCCAGCGGGTCAGGCGGCCGCGGCCCTTTTCCCATTTGCCGGCGAAGCGCAGAGAGAGGTAGCCGAGGCAGGCACGCAACGCCAGCTGGCCAAGCGTGATCTTCTTCGGCAGCTTCGGCGGATTGGCGTTGAGGAAATCGAGTGCGGCGGTGATCTTGGTCCACTGGCGATCGAGCCAGGGTTGATAGACCATCTCCTCCGGACGCGTGCGCCGCTCATAGACCATCGACAGCGCGCAGTCGCATATGCCGTCGGCCAGCGCCTCCAGCACTTCGGCCTTGAGGCGCTTGTCGGCATTGCGCGGCAACAACAGGCTCTTGGAAGCGCGGTTGAGATGCTGAGTGATCGCGCGGCTGTCGTGGATCGAGCGGCCGTCGTCGAGCACCAGCACCGGAATCTTGCCGAGGGGATTGGCTGACATCAGTTCAGCAGGCTTGTCCTCGGTCTTGACCAGCACCAGCTCGACGGCAATGCCGGCATGGAGTGCTGCCATGCGCACCTTGGAACTGTAGGGGGATGAGGACGCGTAGAGCAGCTTCGGCATGATCGGTTCCCTGTTTTCGGACGGCCAGTGCATGTCGCTCAACAATGCGGCTCCGGTCTTGAGAACGACGCGCGTAAAACAAAGGTCTAGAGCGCGTCGCCTGAACCCCATCGGATGCGACCGCCTTAGTGTTGGCCGATCTTCCCTGAGGGAGCAACTGCCAGAAGGGCAAAACCAGGCGGCCAATCCGCCGACAATGAAATCGCCAATGCATGTCTCACAGAAGTGGCGTCAATTTCGAGAGAACGACATGCATCAAAACAAGACCTAAATCACCGCAAAAAAGCTCCCGGGAATCTGCCAGTCGGCAAAGTTCCCGGGAGCTTTGAGATGGTCCGCTGTTACTTCTTCTTGGCGGCTGGCTTTTTGGCCGGTGCAGCCTTCTTCACAGCTGCCGTCGACTTGGCGGCGGCGGCCTTCATCGGAGCCTTGGCGGCGGGTTTTGCCGCTGCCTTGGCTGCCGGCTTCTTGGCGGCGGGCTTGGCTGCTGCCTTCGCAGCAGGCTTCGCCACAGCCTTGGCGGCCGGCTTCTTGGCGGCGGGTTTCGCTGCTGCCTTGGCGGCGGGTTTTGCTACTGCCTTAGCTGCCGGCTTTGCCGCTGCCTTGGCGGCCGGCTTTGCCGCTGCCTTCGGTGCTGCCTTCTTTACTGCTGCAGGTTTCGCGGCAGCTTTCGGTGCCGCTTTCTTTGCCGGCGCTTTCGCCGCCGGCGCCTTCGTCGTGGTCTTTGCCATGCGATGCCCCTTGCGTTTGTGCCGATGGCCGTGAGTGACCCGGCGAGCTAATGCATATCTGACTCGTGCGTATCTAGCCAGCGAAGCATTACATAGAATTTCGCAGATTAAGTTTCGGTTACGCTGAGAGCATGATCGCAATGATCGGCACAGAAATCGGCAAGAAATCTTCCCGCTTCGCAGCGAACTGTTGCGAGAGAAATCTCTGATATCGCGACTCACACGTTCTTCTCGTCAAGCTCACATTCTCTTGCAACGCCGTCGATCTCACGCGGTCATCGGCGGCCTATTGGATGGCAACAATCATCGCACCGCAGAGGCTGATCTTGCTTCATCCCAACGGTTGCAGGAACAGCACTAAACTAGACGCGAGCTTTTTACTCGTATATCGAAAGTGGTTGGATGAAAGCCAGGAAAGACAGCACTTGAAGACAGCCTGTTGTGTGTCGGACGTCTCCCAGACGAGAAGGGGGATCGCCAGCTTCGGCGCAAGAGATGCCTAACGGAAATGGGAAACGAAGATCGGGGAATCCTCCTCCCAGGAAGCCGCGATCCCTTGGAAGCCAAGGGGTGCAGGCCCCTAAGCGCCAACCCGCTCGCGCACCTGCAGCCGGCGCGAAGGCTCGGCGTGGTGGAGGTGGACGGCAAACGTATCCCACGGCGGCGCAATTCCGATCTGCATCAGGATCCGCCCGATCTCGCCGCGGTGATAGCCGCCATGCGTGACGACATGTGTCAGCATTTCCTGGCGTGACATCATCGCCCTGTCGCCGTCGGTGAAGGTGAAAGGCACAGACTCTGACATGAGCTTTGGCGAGACGGCTTCGATATAGTCGAGATACCAACGATCCATCGCAGCGACATCAGCGCTCAATTCATCGAGTGCCGGTGTGTCCTCGGTGTTGTCGGACGCATAGCCATGACGCGTGCCGGAAAGATGCGCGGCGAATATCTTCGATACGACAAGGTTGTGGTTGATGAGACGGGTCGCCGTGTGGCGCTGATCGATATGCTCCTGCTGGTCGAGGCCCGCAAGCTTCTCCAGCAATTCACCATTCGCCCAGGCTTGATAAACGAAGAGGTTGCGGAGCAAATCCAGCGCGTCCATGGTCTATATCCTTTGCAAAAAATGTGAGTATGTTATCTATATTCTTGGCTGCTGGAGCAGACATGTCTACTCGCATTGCAAAGCCGCGCTCACGCATGCGCAAGCAGCCGCGCCAGGCGCGTTCGAGAGCGACGGTCGAGGCGCTCATCGAAGCCGGTGCTCATGTTCTGAGCGCGCTCGGCTGGGCCGGCTTCACCACCAACAAGGTGGCCGATGCGGCCGGCGTCAGCATCGGCTCGCTCTATCAATATTTTCCCGACAAGCTGTCGCTGGTCGAAGCAATTCGCCGGCGACATTTCGATCAGGTGCTGTCGGTGATCGCCGAATCAGCAGAAGGCGACAAGCCGCTCAAGCGATTCGCGCAGGAGCTGGTGCGCGGCATGATCGATGCGCACAGCATCCATCCGACGCTGCATCAGGTGCTGCTCGACGAGGCGCCGGGCGATCGCGGCTCACGCGCCGCCCATGCCTCGTTCCAGTCGCGCTATCTGGATCACTACACGGCGGCGGTGGCGCAATATCGCAGGCGCAGAAAGGACAATGAGACCGTGGCCCGGGTGCTGTCCTCAGCGGTCGAGGGCGTCATCCACAATGCCGCGCGGCGAGACATGCTCGACGCGCCGGAACTGCAGAAGCAGTTGGTCGAGCTGATCTGCGCTTACGTATCTGGTGGGAAGGCGATGTGAGGCAGCGGCAGCAGTTCGGAGATTGGCGAAACCGGAGCGACATCAGATCTCCCCCTTGCAGGAGATGGCAGGTGCAACGGCGGTTCTTATCCGACCTTAGCGCAGGACGCGGCAGCGGCCGTTGTAGACCATCCAGCGGTCGAAGCCCGAGACGCAGAATTCGACATTGTCGCCGATCGAGGCAAAACCCTGGCCTTCCTCGATCAAGTACCAGATGGTGCGGGCGCGGCCGTCGGAAAGGCTGACGGTGGCGCCGCAATAGCGGCGGCCGATCGGCCATTCTTCGCTGGCCGGGAGATAGCGATGCTGGTGGATGCGTTGGAAATCGGTGATCGAAACATCCGGCAGATGCGGCACGTGATGCACCTGGTAGGAGAAGCGGCTGGAGATTTTGCTTAGCACCCAGGCCTCGCCGCAAACGCCGCTGTCCTCGTCGGAATAGACGGAAAGATCGGCGGCCTGCGCTGGCTGGCCAAGGGGTGCGGCCAGCGGCGTGCAAAGCGAAATCAGGGCAGCAACAGCGGATTTGGCAAAGCGAGTCATGGCAGCCTCTCAAAGGTCGACTGCGCCCACTTTGCGGATTCGGCGGCGCGCGGTCAAGCGGTCGCGCTCACGATGGTTTCCCGCTCCGCAACCGGTTTTGCCGGTGCGAAGCTGTGAAACCACGTTCTGAGCCTTTGAAAAAGCTCGCCTTGCCCATTTAGGAAGCGGCCTGCCATGGCCGGCGGGGCGCCGAAACCCGGTTCAGCTTTGCTTGGCGTCGCCCTGCGGTACGGCGGCCGGGTCCATCCACATCGCTTCCCAGACGTGGCCGTCACGATCGGCCAGGCTGCGATTGTACATGAAGCCATAGTCCTGCTGGGCGTTGATGTCGGCGGCGCCGCCATTTTTAGCCGCCGCCTCATTCATCGCATCGACCGCCGCGCGGCTGTCGCAGGACACGGCAAGCATGACCTCGCTCGAGGTGGCCGGTGGGATGGGGCGATCGGTGAACTGACGCCATTTGGCATGGGTGAGCAGCATGACGTTGATCGTTTCGCTCAGCACCATGCAGGCTGCGGTGTCGTCGGTGAAGTGCGGGTTGTTGTCGAAACCGAGAGCTTTGTAGAAGGCCATCGACGCAGCGAGGTCGGCGACGGGCAGGTTGACGAAGATCATACGGGGCATAGGGTCTCCTTGACAGTACACAGTTGAAACCGGACCGGCGTTGCGCCGGACCATCCTCCGATGCCTTCTCTCAAGGCACCGGTTTTGCTTTGCCGCGCAGCCTCTCGGTCTACGCCTTCTGCATCTCTTCGACCTCTTCGATGAAGCCGAGCAAAAACTGCATCTCGGCGACCGAGTATTTCTCCAGCAATGCGGCACCTGCCTCGAAGATCGGATGGTAGCAGCGCCGGACGAGTTCCTCGGTCTTCTTGCCCGCCGCTGCCATGACCTTGCGCCTGTCATCGGGATCCGGCTGGCGGCTGACGAAGCCGCGCTTTTCCAGCCGGTCAATCAACGTCGTGACCGCCGCCGGCGTGAGATTTGTCTCGCTCGCTACGACGTTTGCCGGCCGCGGGCCGTGACTGATCGCGCCGAGACAGCGGCGCTCGGCAGCGCTCAGCACATAGATTTCGGCGACGGTCCCATCGAACGTTTCGACGGCATCCTGCCAGCGCGACATCGCGAAGCCTATCGCGTTGACCAGTTCCTCTTCTGTCGATCTTGGCATTCGATTCGAAATCTAATAATTAGATATCTATCTATCTGATTCTGGGATTAACGTCAACGCCGAGCCGATTAGATGTGCATCTCCATGGTTTCGGTTCGTTGAACACAGCTGAGCATTGGCGGATGGCGCCACCGTCAAATCTTCTAGCGACTTTGTGTCTTTGCCGCGGGCGTCGCCCGCTGCGAAGCGTCGCTACTCCCCGGCCAGCCATTCCAGCGACCAGTGCGCCGGCTTTTCGACCGCCAGCAATCTGTGCAGGACCGGCAGCACGATGCGCAGTTCGCGCTCCAGCGTGAAGGGCGGGTTGACCACCACCATGCCGCTGCCGTCGAGGCTTGGTTCACGCGATGCCGGCCGGATCTCGAACTCGATGTCGAGCAGTTTTGGAACGCCGGATTGCTTGAGCGCCTTGCGGAAGGCGATGATCGCTTTGCGGTCCTTGATCGGATACCACAGCGCGTAGATGCCACCCGGCCAGCGCCTGTGCGCTTTCTGCATGCCATCGACCAGGCGGTCGAATTCGCCGGCTTCCTCGAACGGCGGATCGATCAAAACCAGGCCGCGCTTTTCCTTCGGCGGCAGATGCGCGCCAAGCGCCAGCCAGCCGTCGAGTTCGATCACCCTTGTCTGGAAATCGCCGGCAAACAGCGTCTTCAGCCTGGCGGCATCTGCGCCGTGCAGTTCGATCGCCGACAACCGGTCCTGCTTTCGCATGAGGTGCCTGGCGATCAATGGCGAGCCCGGATATTTCTTCACCCCGCCATCGGGATTGAGCGAACGCACCGCTTCAAGATAGGGGGCAAGCAGCGCAGCCGCCGATTTTTCGATCGGGGCGTGGATGAGGCGGCCGATGCCGCCTTGCCATTCGCCGGTCTTTTGCGCTTCCGCCGACGAAAGATCGTAGCGGCCAATGCCGGCATGAGTGTCGACGACACGGAACGCCTTGTCCTTCTGCTTCAGATAGTCGAGCAGAAGGCTGAGCACGACATGCTTGACGACGTCGGCGAAATTGCCGGCGTGATAGGCGTGACGGTAGTTCATGCCGCGCTCATGTCGAGGAGCCTCTGCCCCAACGCGGCGGTGGCGGCTTCGAGTTCGGGTTCTCCGGCCGGCGACCGCCGAAAGCCAGAGCAAGCAGGAAGCCGATCAGGCCGACGGCCATCAGCCCATAGCCAACCGGCCGTGCGCGTTGATCGATCTCACCGGCGCCGGAGCGCAGTATCAGATCCACTGCGCGTATCGGGATATCGTCGGCGTCGCCCAGGCCGGCGGTGAAGAGATAGGCGCCGGGACTGACGGTTTCGATCACGCCGGCCTCGTCGCGAAAGATCTTGTCGGGCAGTTGTGGGCTGACCTGGCGCGGATTGTCGGCGTGGTTGAATTGCAGCGTCGAGGCAAGCACCGTGCGGCCGGCTGTGGCGGCAGTCAGCGTCAGCACGGTGCGCTGCTGCGAGACAATGCGCTCGGCCTTTGCCGTCAGGTCGACCAGCACTCTGACCGGCGCGTCGCCAGCTTTCAGCGTCACCGTCACAGGCCTAAACCGTCCCTGGTCGTAGACGCGCCAGGCGCCGATCTCGTGGCCGGAGAAATTGCTCATGGCCCAGGGATAGACGAAGCCAATGGCGGCGCCGGCAAGCAGTATCAGGACAAACAGAAAGCGCATTGAGGAGATCCGGGTGTTCGACAGATTGCCAATAACGCCCTGAAGGCCAAAAAGCGATGGCTGACGCAGCGGAGCCACCTTTGTGGAGTCCGTTGGCGGCACGCAAGCCATGTGGCACTTATGGCGAATGAAGCCTTCCGCAGAAGCATCGACTCGTCTTTTCCAACCGATGCCGGTGGCTCATGCCCAATAGCACCGTGCTGATCACCGGTGCCCGCGCGCCGGTGGCGCTGCACCTGGCGCGGCTGCTGCATGGCGCCGGTTGCCGGGTGATCCTGGCCGACAGCCCGGCCCGGCCGATCGCCGCAGCGAGCACGGCCTGCGCCGCCTACAATCGCCTGCCGCCGCCGCGCTTTGCCGCCGACGCCTATGCCAAGGCGGTGGAAGCGCTTGTCCGCGCGGAAGGCATCGAACTCGTTATCCCGACCTGCGAGGAAGTCTTTTATCTCGGTCGTCTCTGGCAGCACCGCGCCATGCCGGCCCGCCTCTTCGCACCCGAGATGGCGATGCTCGCCCGCGTTCACGACAAGCATGCCTTCATCCGGCTGGCGCAGAGCCTTGGGCTCGACGTGCCGGAAACGATACTGCTGCAAAGCGAGGCCGATCTCGACGGCGTTCGTGGCCAATCGCGCGAATTGGTGTTCAAACCTGTGTGGTCACGTTTTGCCCGTGACGTACTGCTGCGGCCATCGCCGGACGAACTCGACGCCGTCCGCCCCTCGCCCGCCGCTCCTTGGGTGGCGCAGCGCTACATCGCAGGTGAAGAGATCAGCGCCTATGCGGTGGCGGTCGAGGGTGAACTCAAAGCGCTGGCGCTCTACAGTTCGCTCTATCGCGCCGGCATGGGCGCCGGCATCTGTTTCGAGCCAGTCGGGGATGCGGCTGCCCGGCGCTTCGTCGAAACCTTCGTCGCCGGCGCCGGCTGGACCGGCCAGATCTCCTTCGACCTGATGCGCGAGAATAACGGCACGGTGCTGCCACTGGAGTGCAATCCGCGCGCCGTGAGCGGCCTGCACTTCTTTCGCGATCCGCGGCGCTTCGCCGACGCGGTACTGGAGGATGGCGCCGAGGTGAAGCCCGACGTGACGGCGCCGCAGACGGTGAGGCTTGCGATGTGGATCTACGGGATGCCGGCGGCACTGCGCTCCGGTGGTCTCGGCAGCTTTCGCCAGGCGATGCACGATGCCGATGAGCTGCTCGACTGGCCGGGCGACCCCGCGCCGAAGCGGGCGCAGTGGCGCACGCTGGCCGAGATCGCCGGCACAGCACTGCGCCAGCGTATCAGCCTTCAGGCTGCGTCGACGCGCGATATCGAGTGGAATGGGCCGGAGCAGGACTGAATAGAGCGCTTTCCTACAGCTCGATCTGGTGCACCCGCGGCTCTGCCGCCGCCGGTGGCATCTTGCCGTCGATGATCGCCGCTATGTCGCGGCGCAGGAAATCCAGCGGGCCGATCGCCGGCTGAACCTGCGGCGATATACGGGCGTTGTCGCTGGCCGATTTCAGCACACGGCGATCCTGCTGCAGGGCAAAGGCAAAGAGCGGCCGGAAAGCAAGCGCCTTGAGTTCGCCGAACAGGCCCTGTCGCGGGCCGATCAGCCAGCCGACGCCTTCGACGGTCCGTTCGTCCGCCTGACGCAAATGGAAAGTGGTCGCCAGCGCCAAGCCGCCCTTGCCCCAATATTCGAGTTCGACGATGCCGGGATGGCGGTAGCGGCCGATGGTCCTGGCGCGCTCGCCTTCCAGCAGCCGGCTGACCAGCCCCTGTTGGCGGTCCTCGCCGGTGTAGCAGCTTTCGACCCAGCCCTTGCCGCCGGTCACCTCGACGCGCACGAGATGGCGCTTTGCGGTCAGGCCGCGCAGCACACCCTTGTGGGTGAAGTGGGTGTGAGTGGCGTCGAGAATGTTCTCGGCGGCGTCGAGCACCGTCGATCGCGCCGAGCTTCGCACCCGCTTCACGACGACATCCTTGCCTTGCATGCAATGGAGATAGGGCTCGCCCTCAGGCGTGCCTGCCGAGACGAAGACGACGCCGTCGCGCTCGATCGCGCTGTAGCGGCGGACACGGTAATGCGGGACGTCGCCGACATGGCCGGGAATGGCGGTGCAGCGCCCTTCCCCATTGTAGCGCCAGCCATGATAGGGACATTCGATCTCGCCACCGACGACCTTGCCTGTCGAGAGTTCGACCTGGCGGTGAGCGCAGCGGTCGAAGAGGGCTGCAATCCCCTGCGCCGAGCGGAACAGCACCAGCGGCGTGCCATCGAACAGGATGCGCTTCGGCTTGCCTTTGATATCGACTGACCGCACTACCGCCTGCCAATAGTCTTTGTCTTTTTGCTGCCGGGCTTCGCTCAAAGTTCAAATCTCCTAAGCAGAGGGATGCCGATCTTCGCGAGCACAGATTCCATGATACGCACTGCAGCGCGCTGGCGGCGCCGAAGATGGCCGGCATAGACGGCGTTGTACTCCACTGTTGCCACGGCGCCGCGCAAGCGTTTGAAGGCGGCGGCACCGGCGCTCATGTTGAAGAACAGGCCGTGCACCATCGCATGATCCTGAGCCAGCGCCATCATCATGCGGTAAAGGCCTTCGCTCACCGGGAGGCCGGTGTCGTAGCCGACGATGGGCTGCGTCAGTGTCCTGCCGTTCTGAGACAAAGCGGCGACGGCGACCAGTTCACCGCCGGGACGACGCAGGCCTGCCAGTTGCAGGATGCCGCGACGGTGCGTCTCGCCGATATAGCGGGCGGTGTAGTGCGGGTTGAGCGGCGTGTATTTGTCGAGATAGAGCATCCGGTAGAGCGCTTCGGCGCGCGCATAGTCGGCCTCGGTGAAGTCGCCATTGCCGACCTGCTCGAAAGGCGTCGTGGGCAGCCGCTTGCGGTCGCGCTTCATGTCGTTGGTCATGGCCGAACCGCGGCCGGCGAAGATGTAGATCTGCCGCGCCGCCAGCATTCGAAAACCCTCCGCCTTCAGCGCTGCGATTGTCGAGGGATCGGCGATCTCGTTCAGGGAGCGGATGAGAACAGCGCGATCGGGAAAACGCGCCGTGAGATCGTCGCGGATCGCAGCGACCGCGTTGCGATCGAGCAGCGGCACCGGATTGGTCGAATAGAGCCAGTTGTTGACCTGAACCTGATGGTCGAGGCCGCTCATCCTGACCAGCGGCGCGCACAGGCCAATCAACATGCGGATCGCTCTTTGCAGCATGGGCGACGAGACGAAATTGCGGGTCTCGTCGATGGCGTAGTCGATATAGGCGCTGGACGGGCAGCAGACATAGCAGTTCGGCGCCTCGCTTCTGTCGTTCAGCGTCAGTGGAAAGAAGCGGCCAGCGATCTCGAGGGCCTCGACGGCGACCGTCAGATTTCGCACGAGGTCGCGCACCGGCACCTCGTTGAATAGCTGAACGAAGGCTTCGACCTCACGCGGGTTGTTTTCAACCTGGTCCAGTTGAGCGACTGGCAATGCGGCAGGCCGATTCACGTCCTCATCCCCAGTCGGCATTCTACACGGCGCAGTTTACGGCTGGTCTCCAGCGGCAGGCTCTTGCGCAGGAGGCTGACTCTCACCGTCGCCTGGCGCGCGGCCAGTAGCGTTCGCACGGCTGCATGCGCGGCAGTGGCGGCTTCGTCGGCGAGCTCGGGCGCAAGGCTAAGTTCGATGACGTCGGCAGCGGTCTGGACCAGGCGGAAATCGTCGATGCGCCGGTCGGCCTTGAGCACCGCATTGCGTAGTATGTCGGGCGTGACGAGGAGCTGCCCGTGCGGCGAGGCGAGCCGGAAAGCGTCGTCCATGCGGCCGACGATCTCGTCCAGCGTGCGCAGCGGCGAGCCGCAGCGGCATGGCTTTTCGGACAGCCGCAGCAGATCGTTCATCCGGTAGCGCGCCATGATCTGGGTCCGGCGGCGAAAGGCGGTGATCAGCGGCATGACCAGGCCGTCGCCGGCCGGTTCGAACTCGAAGAACACCGAATCCTCGGCCAGATGCAGCCCGCCCTGGGGGCAGGTGACGGCGAACAGCCCTTCCGTCGCCATGTAGATCTGGTCGAGCTGACGACCAAAGAATGCCTGGATGACCGGCCGGTCAACCGGGTCGAGCGTTTCGGCGGCGCTGAAGACACGCTGCGGCTTGAGCCTAAAGCCCTCGGCCGCGAAGTGCCGCAGCATCTTCGGCGGCGCGATGATCACCGTCGGCGCGAAACCTTCGAGAGCGCCGCGCCAGCTCTCCGGACCGCGCGTCAGATCGAAGAAGCGCAGGTCGATACGCCGCGATTTGCGCGCGCTATCGTAGAGCCCGGTGTTTTGCGGCAGGATCACCGCAACGCGCTGCCGGCGCCAGAGCAGATCGGGCACTGCCTTGGCCAGGATGGTGCCCAGCCAGCGGTATTTTTCCGCTTCGGAAATGATGAACAGGCCACGATTGCCCGACGTGCCGGTGCTGGCGCCGACTGTCAGTTCACCAATGCGGCCATCGCCTGCCTGCGCCTTCCAGGCCTCGGCGGCCGAGACGCCGCGGATGTTGAAGCGCTCGAAATTGCCCATCAGCGTCGCCTTGTCGGTCACCGGCAGATCGCCGAGATGACGCGGCGTCTTGCCGTAGAACGGCGCGCGCGGCAGGTCGCGGTCGAGAAAGCGGCGCAAGGCATGACCTTGCCAGCGTTCGAAATTCTCACGGCTCTTGCGCGAGAGCCATTGCGTCAACACAAACGAACGGGCCGCTTCCGTCGGCCCGTTCATGCGCTCTCTCCGGCAAGATCGTAGGCCGTCACCGCCGGATCATGACAAAGAACAACCTCGCCGCCGGTCGCCAGAAACCGGCGCAACATTACGCTGGTCGGCTCGATCGCGGCGGCATCCTCGGCCAGCAGGGTTGCCGGCAGACCGGGAGTTCGGTTTTCGACAAGGGCCGCGAACAACCATTGCGCGTCGACGGCGTAGAGCAGCGGCCGCTCCAGATTTGGGAACGAAAGGCCGAACTGGCCATCGGCATGGCCGGGCAGATCGACTGCGATGACGCTGCCGTCGCCGAACAGATCGGCGCCGCCTGGCACGCCGCCGCGAGGTTCGATCCGCCGCTTCGACGACAGCCCGTCGAGCCGGCTCTCGAAATCGGGCGGGAACAGTTCCTTGAAGACGCCATGGCGCAGATTCTGCCGGGAAGTCTTGGCCTTCGCCCGCGCCCAGGCGGTGTCATTGGCGATAAGCCGAGCGTTGGGAAACAGCGACAGGCCCGACATGTGGTCGGCATGGAAATGCGTGACAATGACGGTGCGCACATCCTGCAAAGACAGGCCGAAGCGCGCCAGTACCGCGAGCGGCTGCTCGGCTTCGTTGAGCTGGGGCCGGAGGATCGCACTGTAAAGACGCAGCGCCGTGCTGCGCTCGCTGCCTTGTGTCACATGCGGCGTGTAGCCGGTATCGATCAGTACGGGGCCGGCCTGCGGATGCATGATCAGGCCGTAGCGGACACGTAGCCTGACCTTCGCCCAGCTGCCGCCGCGCAGGATCAGGCGCTCGGCTGCGCTGACAGAGGCGCTGTTGGCGAAGACGATCTTCACGCAGCCTCCCTGCTTTCCGTCGCCTTGCCGAATGTGCGATCGAGCCCTTCCTCGAACGACACTTTCGGCGCCCAGCCGAGGATGCGGCCTGCCTTGGAAAGATCGAGGCTCTGCGCATAGGCGAACAGGCCAAGACCGTAGCGCGTCACCGGCGGTTCCGGGCGGCCGGGCAATATATTCGCTACCGTCTCCGCTATCCCGGCCGCCAGCATGGCGGGCCAGAGCGGCATTCTGCGCCAGCGCGGCTGCACGCCGGCGCGGGCGCAGGCCGCCTCGGCAATGCGGCGGACCGGCACCACTTCGCCGCCGGAGACGTTGAATATCTGTCCCTCGGCAGCGCTGCCAGCGGAGAGCGCGGCAAGCACGGCATCGACGACATCCTCTACATAAGTGAGATCGATGCGCGCCTTGCCGTCGCGAAAAAGCGGCAGCGGGCGCTGCCGTGCCACCTGCAGCAGGCGCGGCAGCAGCGTGCGGTCGCCGGGACCGTAGAGGCCGCGCGGCCGCAGCACCACCGGGCTGATCTCAGGCGCCGCCAGCACGATCTCCTCGGCCTGCCGCTTGGTGCGGGCATAGTGGTTGACCGGAGGGGGCAAGGCCGCATTCTCGGAAACTCCGAGCTGGTCGCGATAGGCGAAACAGACCGTCGGGCTGGAGATATGGACGAAGCGGCGCACGCCTTGCCCGCGCGCGAAATCGCTGAGGTTGCGGGTAGCTGTGACATTTGCCGTCTGGAAATCCGCCAACCTGCCGAAGGGCGCGGAAAGTGCCGCGCAGTGGATGATCGCATCGACGCCGTCGAGAGCGCGCGCGGCAGCTGCATCGAATGGTTGAGACAAATCGAGCCGAACGACCCGATGACCAGCGGCTTCGAGCGCCGCGCAGCGTTTGGCGTCCCTGCCAAGACCCAGCGCCGGTGTACCCAGTGCAGCCAGCCGCGCCATGACATGCGCGCCGAGGAAGCCGCTGGCGCCGGTGACGAGGACGCGTCCCACGGTCATGCTTCCAGCGCCATGCCGCCGAACGACACGCCGGCCGAGGTGCCGAGGAACAGCACTTTGGCGCCGGGCACAATGCGTTGTTCGCGGCGCGCGACGTCGAGCGCAAAGGGGATGGAAGCGGCGATCTGATTGCCGTAGCGCGCCGCGATGTCGACCAGCTTTTCCCTGGCGAAGCCGGTCTGGCGCGCCATGTGGGCGAGCGCCAAAGGGCTCGCCTGATGCGGCACGACGAGGTCGACATCGTCGTGCCGCCAGCCGGCGCGATCGAGCAACTCCGCTACAAAGCCGTTGAAATGGCGTGACGTGACGCGAAACAGTTCCTTACCCTCCATGTGGAACAGGCTGTGGCGGGCGAATTCCTCAGGCTCACGATGAAAGTCGAACCGGGTGCCACCGGAGCCGATGCTGCAGGCCTCATAGGCGGAAGGGTAGGTGCGCATCAGGTTGGCCGCCACCCCACCTTCGCCAGGGGCTGCCTGTTGCAGCACGGCGGCCGCCGCGCCATCGCCGAAGAGGGCCGCAATTTCCGGCTGGTCCTGCCACGGCAGGGCGCGCGAGGCGATTTCAGACGAGAACACCAGCGCCGTCCGGCATTGCCCGGCCTCGATCAGGCGCGACGCGGTCTCGAAGGCTGTGAGGAAGCCGAGGCAGGTGCTGTTGACGTCGAAAGCGGCCGCCGACCCATCGGCAAGGCCGAGGCGCTGCATGACCAGCGGCGCCGTCGACGGCGCCGGCTGGTAAGGCACGCCGCAACCGCCGATGACCAGATCGACACTGCCTGTCTCAAGTTCGGCATCGGCAAGCGCCAGACGGGCTGCGGCACAAGCAAGGTCGACCTGCGATTCGGCCTCGCAGACATAGCGTTCGATGATGCCGGTCGCGGCCTCGAAATGTCCATCGCCAAACCCCAGCCGCGCATCGAGGGCGCGCGACGTCACGCATCGAGCCGGCACGGCCCGCCCCGTTCCGATGATCCTGATCCGCATTCTCAGCCCGCCGCTTGAGTTGCGCTTTTCGCAATCCTTAGATCGGATCGTTCGGCGATAACAGCGTCGTTTTCAAGACGCGCCGGCAAAGCGCTTACGCCTTGCGCTCCCAGCGCCGGTCCGGCGTCTGCTGCCAGTAGGTGACCGCGTGGCCAGCCTCCTTCAGCACCTTCCAATGCATCCGCGCACCTTCTACCTGGGCCGTGTCGTGACCGTCGAAAAGGAACACGGCGCGTTCATAGCCGGCGAGATCCGCGGGTGCGGCGCCATCGACGAGGAAGCGTATCTGCGCCTGGTTGGGGTTGGCGTCGCTTGTGGTGAGAAGGATTGGCTGTTCGGCCGGATGGGCTTCACGGTCGGTCGCGTGCGCGAGGAACGAATCGTCCCTGAACGTCCACAGATGCTGGTCGAGCGCGTCGCGCCGCTCTTCGGTGCCGGTCTGCACCACGGCTCGCCAGCCGCGATCGATGCTGCGCTCGAGCAGGCCCGGCAGCGCATCCTCCAGCGTCGATTCGGTCAGGTGGTAGAACAGGACATCGGCCATTCCCTGCCTTATCCCTCGTAATTGTCGCGCACCAGCCGGTCGAGCAGCCTGACGCCGAAACCCGAGCCCCAGGACTGGTTGATCTCGCTCGGCGGCGAGCCCATCGCGGTGCCGGCGATGTCGAGATGCGCCCACGGCGTTTCCTTGACGAACCGGTGCAGGAACTGCGCGGCGATGATGGCGCCACCATAGCGGCCGCCGATGTTCTTCATGTCGGCGTTCTTGGAATCGATCAGCTTGTCGTATTCGGGCCCAAGCGGCATGCGCCAGAGCCGCTCCTGACTCGCCTGGCCGGCCGCCGTCAACCTGTCCGAAAGTTCGTCATTGTTGGAGAACAGGCCGGCATAATGCTGGCCGAGCGCGACCATGATGGCGCCGGTCAGCGTCGCCAGATTGACCATGAATTTCGGCTGGAAGCGGTCGTTGCAATACCACAGCGCGTCGGCCAGAACGAGGCGTCCTTCGGCATCGGTGTTGAGCACCTCGATGGTCTGACCCGACATCGAGGTGACGATGTCGCCGGGGCGCTGGGCATGGCCGTCGACGGCATTTTCCACCAGCCCGACGATGCCGACGACATTGGCCTTGGCCTTTCGCGCGGCCAGCGCCTGGATGAGCCCGATGACGGCCGCGGCACCGCCCATGTCGCCCTTCATGTCTTCCATGCCGGAGGCCGGCTTCATAGAATTGCCGCCGGTGTCGAAGGTGACGCCCTTGCCGACGAAGGCGACCGGTGCGTCCTTGGCCTTGCCGCCCTTCCATTGCATGACAGCCATCCGGGCGCCGCGCGGCGAACCCTGCGCGACACCGAGGAGCGAGCCCATGCCGAGCTTCTTCATTTCCTTCTCGGTGAGGATCTCGACCTCGACGCCGAGCGCTTCCAGTTCCTTGGCGCGGGCGGCGAATTCGATCGGGCCGAGCGTATTGGCCGGTTCGTTGACAAGGTCGCGCGCCAGAAGCACGCCGTCGATGACCGCAACCTCGTCGGCGAAGGCCTTTTTCGCCGCGGCGGGATCGGCGGTGTGGATGGTCACCTTGACCGGTTTCTTCGGCTCGGCATCGTCCTTGTCTTTCCTGGTCTTGTATTTGTCGAAGGAGTAGCTGCGAAGAATGATGCCGGCGGCAAGGTTCGCCGCTTGCCTGCCGCCAATCTTTGCGCCCGGCACATCGAGGATGACGGCCACCTCCGCTGCCTTGCGCAGGGACGCGGCGATGGTGCCGCCAAGCTTCAGCCAGGCAAAGTCATCGAGGCCGGTGACCTTGCCGGCGCCGACCGCCACCAGTCGGTCGAGCGATGTTCCCTGCGGCGCCAGCACTTCGACGACACCGGCGAATTTTCCGGAAAACTCCGCCACCGGAAACGCCCGCGCCAGCGTTCCTGAGGGGTCGCAGGCCTTTGCCGGTTCGCCAAGACCACCATCGTCGGCCGCCAGCACGAAGATGCTGCCCTTTTTGGGTGCGGCAAATTTGGCGAAGGCGATCAATGGTCTCAAAGTCATCAGGTCCTGCTTTCGGGAAACGGCTCAGATTTTCAGGAAAAATGCATTCTCAGGGAAGATGCGCGACATTTGGTCGTTTTCCTTGATTTGGCAAGACTTTGCCGGAATCAGGGCTCATATGCGCAGCGGAATCGATAACGATTCGTCGCGGCACGGCTCCGCTTTCCTGCCGCAACCTGTTGTTAACCATTGATGTTCTCCCTTTCTTATCCATTGCCGCCGACACTCCGGCCTGCGGGACGGGCGATGTGGGACGGAGAATCGGATCGAACCGCCTGAAAGAAATGGCCAAACGCACCCAGTTGTACAGCCGCAGCCGGACGACTACCTTGTCGGCGGGCATGATGCCGTTCGGCAAATCGAGAAAAGCCTTACATGAAGGTCGTTGAACGCTACATCATGCGTCGCGCACTGGCGGTGTTTCTCGCTGCGCTGATCTGGACGCTGGCCATTGTCTGGACGACGCAGGTGCTTGCCCGCATCGACCTGGTCACCGATAGTGGCCAATCGGCGCTGACTTTTTTCGAGGTCGCGGGCCTCATCATCCCCACCATCATCCCGATCGTGGTGCCATTCGCCCTGGTGGTGGCGGTGGCCCAGACGCTCAGCGTCATGAACTCCGATTCGGAATTGGCCGTCATCAACGCCGCCGGCGCCTCGCGCTGGACGATTGTGCGGCCGGTCCTGCTGATCGCGCTGGCGGCCAGCGTCTTTTCCTTCGCGGTCGACAATGGCGTCGAACCCTATGCCAGGCAGAAGAACCGCCAGCTGATCGCGTCCTCGCGCGCCGATCTCTTGTCGCTGATCATCCAGGAAGGCACGTTCCGCAAGATCGACGACGGGCTGTTCCTGCAGATAGGCGAGCGGCTGCCGGACAACCGGCTCGGCGGCATCTTCGTGGCCGATTCGCGCGAGGAAGGCGCCAATCTGATCTATTATGCCAAGAGTGGTAGCGTCGTCGAAAAGGGTGATGAGAAGGTGCTGATGATGAATGACGGCGTCATTCATCGCAAGACGCTGACCGGCGATCTGTCGGTTATCCGCTTCACGTCCTACGCCTTCGACCTTTCCGCCTTCATGTCGGCGGCGAACGATATCATGCTCCTGCCCAAGGACCGAACGACGCAATACCTGCTCAACCCGGATCCGAACGACAAGATCTTCCAGCGCAGGCCCGGCGCCTACAAGGCCGAGCTCGACCAGCGTTTTTCCGAATGGTCCTATTCGCTGGTGTTCGCGCTGATCGCGCTGGCGGTCGCAGGCGATGCGCGCTCACACCGCGAGGCGCGCATCCACCCGCTGATCACAGCCATCGCCATTGCGCTGTTCGTGCGCTGGCTGGGCTTCTTTGCCGCCGGCAAGGCCGACAAGATCCCGCAATACGCCTATATGGTCTATGGCGTGCCGGTCATCGCCTCGGCGGTCGCCATCTGGTTCATCGTCACCTCGCGAAGCATGGAACTGCCCGGCAGCTGGGCCGACTGGATGACGAATTTCGCCGGCCGCGTCAGCGATGGCTGGACGGCGCTCAAGCTGCGCCTCAATCGGCGCTACACATCCGGCCAGGGAGCCTGACGATGGGCTGGACCCTGGGCCGCTACTTCTTCTTTCGCTACGTGTCGATCACGATCTGGTTCTTCATCGGCCTTCTGGCGCTGGTGTTCCTGATCGACTTCACCGAGCTGTCCGGCCGCATCACCGGCCTGCCGGGCTTCACCTACGGCACGGCGGTCGCCATCTCGGCGCTGAGGATGCCGATGATCATGCTGCAGACGGTGCCGTTCGTCGGCCTGTTCTCGGCGATGGCGACGCTGGTCTCGCTCAACCGAAAATACGAGCTGGTGATTGCGCGCTCGGCCGGAGTGTCGGCCTGGCAGTTTCTGTTGCCCTGCTGCATCGGTGCGCTGTTATTCGGCATATTGTCGGTCGGCGTGCTCAATCCGATCGCCGCGCATGGCTTCTCATGGTCGGAGCAGATGGAAAACCAGCTGCGATCCGGCAATTCGAACGCGGTGGCGGCCGATGCCACGCCGTGGATCCGCCAGAAAACCAACTCCGGCGATACCATCATCGGCGCCCGCGCCATCCTGAACCAGGGCCTGGAAATGGCCGACACCGTGTTCTTCGTCCTCGATCCGCAGGGCAATATCGTCGAGCGCAAGGACGCGGCCCGGGCCTTTCTGCGCGACGGCTACTGGGAATTGCAGGACGTCAAGGTGTTCAAGGACGGCAACATCCGTTCCGAAACGACCGACCAGTTGCCGACCAACCTCAAGCCGGAATTCGTGCAGGAACGGCTGGCGCGCCCCGAAACCATCCCGTTTTACGACCTTCCCGGCAAGATTGAGGTTGCCCGCTCCTTCGGCCTCAAGGCAAATGCCTTCGCCATGCAGTTCGATTCGCTGGTGGCGTTACCGTTCCTGCTTGTGGCCATGACGCTGATTGCGGCAACAGTTTCAATGCGATTTGCGAGGATGGGGCAGTCGGCAACGATGATTCTGGGTGGCGTCCTCGCCGGCTTTCTGCTTTATGTCGTTTCGGTATTGGTCAAGGCATTCGGCGTTGCGGGATTCGTGCCCACAGCCGTGGCTGCATGGGTTCCGGTTGTCGTGGCTATGTTCTTTGGGGTGACATTCCTGCTATACAAGGAAGACGGCTAGTGAGGGAGGCGGCTTTGCGCAGCCATAGGCAGGCCGGTTTGGCGCGCCTCTATTCGGCGAGCGCCTTGGCATGCCTGCTCGCCTGCGGCGTGCTGACGGCCCCTGCGCTGGCGCAGGACGTTACCGACGTGGCAACGAAGGTTCCCTCCGGCTCCCAGATGCTGCTGGCGGCCGACACGCTCGTCTATAACAACGACAACCAGACGGTCACCGCCATCGGCGGCGTCCAGATCGACTATGGCGGCAACAAGCTCGTCGCCCAGCGCGTCGTCTATGATCGAAACACCAAGCGGCTGGTTGCCAGCGGCAATGTCGAGATCGTCAACAGCGACGGCACCAAGATCAACTCGCAGCATATCGACATTACCGACGATTTCGCTGACGGTTTCGTTAATGCGCTGCGCGTCGAAACGCCCGAAAAGGCCTATTTCGCCGCCGAAAGCGCCGAGCGCATGGGCGGCGTGATGACGACGTTCCACAACGGCGTCTATACGGCCTGCGAGCCTTGCGAAGACAAGCCGGACAAGGCGCCGACCTGGCGGATCAAAGCCAGGAAGATCATCTGGAACGGCGAAAAGAAAACGGTTCGCTTCGAGAACGCGAATTTCGAATTCTTCGGTTTCCCGCTGGCTTATCTGCCGGCGTTCGAGATCGCCGACCCGACGGTCAAGCGCAAAAGCGGCTTCCTGATCCCCAGCATCGGCTACAACAATCGTCTCGGCGTCGGCGTCAAAGTCCCCTACTACTTCGCTTTGTCGCCGACCTACGACCTCACCGTTACTGGCAGCGGCTACACCAAGCAGGGTTTCCTCGGCGAGGCCGAGTGGCGCCAGCGCTTCAACAATGGCCAATACACGCTGAAGCTTGCCGGAATCAACCAGCAGGACCCTGGCGCTTTCCGTGATTTCGCGGCTTTCCCCGGCGGCTACAATGTCAATTCGGGGCCAGCAGGCGATCCGAACAAGTTCCGCGGCATGATGGGCACCAAGGGCCAGTTCGCCATCAATCCGCGCTGGGACTTCGGCTGGGATATCCTGCTTCAGACCGACAAGAATTTTTCGCGTACCTATACGATCGAAGGCTACAACGACGCCGTGCATCAATCGTCGGTCTACCTGACCGGCCTAAACGACCGCAATTATTTCGATGTGCGCGCCATGCGCTTCCAGGTTCAGGAAAATACGCCCGACAGCAATCCCTTCGCGCGCAGTGACAAGCAGCCCTGGGTGCTGCCCTCGCTCGATTACGCATATATACCCGACATGTCTGTGGCCGGTGGCCAGCTGTCGTTGAACGTCAACGTGCGTGTCATCCGCCGCGACGACCTCGATCAGGCCTTTTTCCTCCCCCCCGATCCGCCGGGCGTTCAGCGCGTGCGCGGCATCGAGGGCGAATCTGGGCGCCTCACCGCCGAAACCGAATGGAAGCGCACCTTCACCACCGATGGCGGACTGCAGCTGACGCCGCTTCTGGCTTTGCAAGGTGACGTCGACTATCTCAACGCCTCCTCCGGCTCGCTCGCCGCCATCAATCAGATGGCTACCGATCCGCGAATTAATGCGTCCGACGACATGCGGTCCTCCTTCGCCCGGTACATGGCGACCGCCGGACTTGAAATGCGCTGGCCGGTGCTGTTCTCGATGACCGGCTCCAGCCATATCGTCGAGCCGATGGCGCAGCTCTTCATGCGCCCGAATGAGCAGTATGTCGGCGGGCTCGCCGTTCCCAACGAGGATGCACAGAGCTTCGTCTTCGACGCCACGACCCTGTTCGAGCGCGACAAGTTCTCCGGCTACGACCGCGTCGAAGGCGGCAGCCGCGCCAATGTCGGGTTCCGCTATTCCGGCGCCTACGACAATGGCTGGGGCACCAACGCGATCTTCGGCCAATCCTACCAGTTGGGCGGGCGCAACTCGTTCGATTCACCGGATCTGGTCAATGCGGGCGCCGATTCCGGCCTGGAGACTTCGACCTCCGACTATGTCGGCCTTGTCGGCTTCAGCAGCCCGAGCGGCTTCTCCGGTTCGCTCAGCGGCCGCTTCGACGAGCAGACCTTCGAAGTTCGCCGTGCCGAGGTGAAGGCCGCCTATTCCGGGCTGCCGGTTTCGCTGAGCGCCAAATACGCCTTCATCCAGGCGCAGCCGCTCTATGGTTTCACCACCGACCGCCACGAAGTCACGCTCGGCGCCTCGACACACCTGGCCGAAAACTGGCGCGTCTTCGGCACCGGCACCTACGACCTGCAACAAAGCGTGCTGGTCAAGGACGGCGTCGGCTTTGCCTACAATGATTCCTGCTTCACCTACCTGATGACGTACTCGGAATCACGCGACATCAACACCAAGGAAGTGTCGCAGAATGTCGGCTTCAACCTGTCGTTCCGCACGCTCGGCGATTTCGGCTCGTCCCAAAGCTCGATCGACTCCATCCAGTAGAGCCGGCTGACGACATCGTTTTGCCGCATAAAGCGGGCACGGATTTCGCCAATATCGGGCTGGAATCGGCCAAAACCGGGCTAGAATTGGGATGCTTTCGATGAGGAAATACCTGTTTTCGGCAGGATTCGCGCTCCTGTTGGCGGCGACCTCGGTCTCTGTCACCATGATGGTACCGCCGGCCTTCGCCAGTGAAATCAAGTATGTCGTCAACAACATGCCGATCACCACCGGCGACATCGCGCACCGGGCTGCCTTCCTGAAACTGCAGCGCAAGAAGGGTGACGCGGGTCAGGAAATGATCGACCAGACGCTGCGTATGGCGGAGGCCAGGCGTCTCGGCATCCGCATCTCCGACGCCCAGGTAGAGGCTGCCTATCAGCGCTTTGCCTCGAGCAACAAGATGCAGCTCAAGCAGCTCGACGGTGTCATGGCGCAGTCCGGCGTGACCAAGGAGCATTTCAAGGAATTCATCCGCTCCCAGATGGCGTGGAACCAGGCGCTGAGCGCACGCTACAGCGGCGGCGGCGGGGAGGTGAGCGAACAGGATCTGGTCAAGCGCATGCTCGAAAAAGGCGGCGCCAAGCCAAGCGCCACCGAGTACATGCTGCAGCAGGTGATCTTCGTGGTGCCGAAGGCCGAGCGCAGTGCCACACTCGCCAAACGCAAGCGCGAGGCCGAAGCCATGCGCGCCCGCTTCAATGGCTGCAACACCACGCGTGAATTCGCCAAGGGCCTGATCGACGTCACCGTTCGCGACCTCCCCCGATTGCTGGCGCCGCAACTGCCGCCGGACTGGGCCGAGCAGATCAAGGCCACCAAGCTGGGCGGCGCCACGGCCGTGCGCGAGACCGATCGCGGCATTGAATTCATCGGCATCTGCTCGTCGCGCGAGGTTTCCGACGACAAGGCGGCCCAGATGGTGTTCCAGAGCGAAGGCAGCGGCGACAAGAACGCCGACGAGCTCTCGGCCAAATATGTAGAAGAGCTGAAGGCGAAAGCCAAGATCGTTACGCGCTGAACCGGCCCAGCCGTGCGTGAGACAGAGCTTCCGCTGGCGCTGAGCGTCGGCGATCCATCCGGCGTCGGTCCGGAAATCGCCATTGCCGCGTGGCAGAGCGCCCGCGGTTCCGGTGCCGCGCCCTTCTATCTTCTCGCCGATCCGGCGCTGATTGCCGCGCGGGCGCGCCGGCTCGGCGCGGCGGTGGCAATCGCCGAGACGGTGCCGGCCCAAGCGGCTGGTGTCTTTCAACACGCCTTGCCCGTGGTGCCGCTGGCGGCCCACTTCACCGATGATCCCGGCCGGCCCGACCCGGCCAATGCCGCCGGCATCATCGAGGCCATCGATCGCGCCGTCGCCGACTGCCTTGCCGGTCACGCGGCCGCGGTCGTCACCTGTCCGATCGCGAAGAAGCCGCTTTACGATGCCGGCTTCGGCTTTCCCGGTCACACCGAATATCTGGCGCATCTGGCCTCGCTCCACACCGGCGGCACGGTGACGCCGGTGATGCTGCTCGCCGGCCCCGAATTGCGCACCGTTCCTGTCACCATCCACATCGCGCTGGCCGAGGTGCCGAAGACGCTGACGACGGAGCTGATCGTTGCCATCGCGCGCATCACCGCCGGCGATCTTGCACGCCGTTTCGGCATCGCCAGGCCGAGGCTCGCGCTTGCCGGCCTCAATCCGCATGCCGGCGAAAGCGGCGCCATGGGGACAGAGGACGAGCGCATCATTCGTCCTGCGGTCGACATGTTGCGGGCGCAAGGCATCGATGCCTTCGGGCCGCTGCCGGCCGATACGATGTTTCATGCGCGCGCCCGCGCCGGCTACGACGTGGCGGTCTGCATGTATCATGACCAGGCGTTGATCCCGGCCAAGGCGCTGGCCTTCGACGAGGCCGTCAACGTCACGCTTGGCCTGCCGTTCATCCGCACCTCGCCCGATCACGGCACAGCCTTCGACATCGCCGGCAAGGGCATCGCACGTCCCGACAGCCTGATCGCGGCGCTGAAGCTGGCCCGCCGGCTGGCCGATACCGGCGCAAAGCCCGCAGCTGCATGAGCCCAAAATCATGAGCCCAAAATCATGAGCCAAATTCATGAGCATTGACGGGCTGCCGCCGCTGCGCGAGGTGATCGAGCGCCATGGACTGCAGGCAAAGAAGGCGCTTGGCCAGAATTTCCTGCTCGACCTCAATTTGACCGGCAAGATCGCGCGGGTCGCCGGCAACCTCAGCGACAGCACGGTGATCGAGGTCGGCCCCGGCCCCGGCGGGCTGACCAGGGCGCTGCTCGCTGCCGGTGCCGGCCGCGTCGTCGCCATCGAGCGCGACGAACGCTGCCTTGCGGCCTTGGCCGAGGTCTCCAACCACTATCCGGGCCGGCTCGAGGTGATCAGAGGCGATGCGCTGAAGACGGATTTTGCCGCTCTTGCCAAGACCGCGTCACAAGACGGCCCGGTGAGGATTGCCGCCAACCTGCCCTACAATATCGGCACCGAGCTGTTGATCCGTTGGCTGACCGTGGCGGACTGGCCACCCTTCTATCAATCGATGACGCTGATGTTCCAGCGCGAGGTGGCCGAGCGCATTGTCGCCGGTGCCGGCAGCAATGCTTATGGCCGGCTCGGCGTGCTGGCGGGCTGGCGGACCGAGGCGAGGATCGCCTTCGACGTGCCGCCGCAAGCGTTCACGCCGCCACCCAAGGTAACGTCCTCGGTGGTGCATCTGGTGCCGCGCGCCAGCCCTTTGTCAACCGACGTGAAAAAACTCGGTCGCGTCACCGAAGCCGCTTTCGGCCAGCGCCGGAAAATGCTGCGGCAGAGCGTGAAGAGCCTGGGTGGCGAGGCACTGCTGACGCGCGCCGGCATCGATCCGACCCGGCGTGCGGAGACGCTCAGCGTCGAGGAATTCGTGCGGCTGACAAACGCGGTTTGACCGGCGGCGCTGGTCGGCCGTGGACCCAAATCGCATCCTGTGTGACAGCGACGACAAGCAGCATATAGCGGCATGCAGTTCCGGTGAGTCGCCGAGCGTGATATTGTCGTCATATGAAAAAGAGTACCTCAAGCCTCCGGCCGACCCAAAATGGCCAGTTTGTCCTGACCAGCGGCAGGGGCGAAAAAATCAGCGCGGTTGAAGGCTTGAAGCTATCGCAACGTATGGGCTTCATTCTGAAGGAAAGCCGTGAGCGCGGCCTGAGCGGGGATGAGCGCAGGGCGCTTATCAAGGACCAAGTAACCCGCAAGAAGTAGGATCGGCAGGTGGTCTATGCCGCTGAACATGATCCGCTGTGCTACCCAGGCACGACCGTTCTCCGCAACAGGCTGAATATCAAAGACCAGGCCCAACTCGATCAATTCGAGTTGGCACTTTTCCTGACCAGGGCCGACGAACATATCCCCGCAGGCCGTCTGGATTTCGAGCACTACAAGGCTGTCCATCATCACCTGTTCCAGGACGTTTATGAATGGGCGGGAGAGGTTCCCGCCATCCGCATCGGCAAGGGAGGCAACTGGTTCTGCTATCCTGAGTATATCAACCAGGAAATGCATAGAATTTTCGGCGAACTCGCCGACGGTGATTATCTCTGCGAACTCGACCTCGACGCCTTCGCCGTTCGGGCCGCGCATGTTTTGGCCGAAATCAATGCCGTCCACCCGTTTCGCGAAGGCAACGGCCGCACGCAGCTTACCTTTCTGGCAATGCTGATGGAGAATGCGGGATTCCCATTCAATGCCGATATGCTCGGTCGCGAAAACGTCCTGAATGCGATGATTGAGAGCTTTGCCGGCGAGGAAACCCCATTGGCAGAACTCATAAAAGATATCGCCAGCCAGTAACAGATGCCCACAGCGTCCATATTGCCAGATCGTTTGCCAAAGACGCCTTCATGGGACAGCCGGCCATCGGAACGACAGCTGCCTATTCCGTCTTCTCGTCCAGCAACCCCGAGACGAAATCGAACAGCCCGGGCCGGCGGTCGCGCCGCAGCCTTTCCGCCGTCACGATGCCACGCACTTCGGCGAAGGCGCGGTCGAGATCGTCGTTGACGATGACAAAGTCATATTCCTTCCAGTGCTCGATCTCGTTGCGGGCGTTCTTCAGCCTGGTCTCGATCACGTGCTCCTGGTCCTCGGCGCGGCGCTTGAGGCGCGACTTCAATTCCTTCATCGACGGCGGCAGGATGAAGATCGAGACGATGTCGGCGCGCATCTTCTCCTTGAGCTGCTGGGCGCCTTGCCAGTCGATGTCGAAGAGCATGTCACGGCCCTGCGCCAGCGCCAGTTCGGCCGGCTCGCGCGGCGTCGCGTAGCAATTGCCGTGCACCTCGGCCCATTCGAGCAATGCGTCGGAATCGCGCAGCCGCTCGAACTCGCGCGTGGTGCGGAAGTGATAGTGGACGCCCTCGATCTCCGAGCCGCGGCGTGGCCTGGTAGTGACCGAGACCGATAATTCCAGGCTGCCGTCGCTTTCCAGCAGGTTGCGCGCGATCGTCGACTTGCCGGCGCCCGACGGCGACGACAGGACCAGCATCAGCCCGCGGCGGCGAATGCGGGATCCGAGATCCCTGGCAATCATCGGCTCCTTGCCACCCATTCGGGTTTACTCCAGATTCTGGACCTGTTCGCGAAACTGGTCGACCACCGCCTTCAGTTCCAGCCCGATGGCGGTGACAGTGGCGGCGTTCGACTTGGAACACAGCGTATTCGATTCGCGGTTGAATTCCTGCGCCAGAAAATCGAGCTTGCGGCCGATGGCGCCGCCATTTGCCAGCAGCGCTCTGCCCGACGCCACATGCGTCTTCAGCCGATCGATCTCTTCACGGATATCGGCCTTGGTGGCCAGGAACGCCGCTTCCATGTGCAGCCGGCCGGCATCGAGATTGGCCGACGCATCCATCAGCAGCCGCACCTGTTCGGCGATCCGCTCGCGGATCGCCGCCGGTTCGCGCGACGGGTCGGCCTCGGCTTGAAGCGTCAGCGCCTCAATGGCGTCGATATGGCCGGAAAGCAGCGAACGCAGCGCTTCGCCCTCGTTCTGGCGTGCCTGCTCGAGACCTGTAAGCGCCGTTTCCAGCGCGGACAGGATTGACGCGTCGAGTGCTGCCCGCACCTCCTCGGTTTCGCTGGTTTCAGGGATATCGAGCACGCCGCGCAGGGAAAGCAGACCGTCGGCAGTTGCCGGACCAACACCGAACTGGTCCTGCAGCCGCTTGGCCAAGCCCGCCAGATCCCTGAGGAAGGCTTCGTTGACCACCGGCTGCGCCTGCTGGCCGGCGGCGCGGCCGACGGTCAGCGTCGCTTGGAAATTGCCACGCGAAAAGCGCTTCTGCAGCGTCTGCCGCACAGTCGGTTCGAGCCGCTCGAAACCTTGCGGCAACCGCAACCTGACCTCGACGCTCTTGCCGTTGACCGACTTGACCTCCCAGGCGATCGAGGCGCCGTCATGTTCGGCAACAGTGCGTGCAAATCCGGTCATGCTCTGCAAATTCATGATGCGGCTCGTGTCTCCCTGATGGTCCGATTCTACAAATTGCGCATGCGTTCGATATCACGGGCGGCGCGAATGTCAGAATCGCAATACCGGCAAGATGTTGATTTCCGCTGTCGTTTTCGATCTCGCAGGGCTGAAATCGAGAAGCAGAGGCACCCGAGCAAGACCGAAAACGCTTCGAACCGCGCTGTTCGTTCAAGCAGCAGCGCGTCCGCCTCTGTCCGCGTTGCTTAAGGTCGATCCGTCTGAAAGCGCCGACCTGCTACTGGGCGGCACCCGTATCGCCGCCGGCATCACCGCTGTCACCGGCGGCATCGCCACTTGCGTCACCGTTGTCGTCGCCATCCGCCGGCGCATCGGTCTGGCCCGGAGTCTTGGCGCCCTTGGCGGCGTCTTCAGCCTGCTTCTTCTGCAGTGCCCGGTAGCGGGCAACGTTCTCATTGTGCTCGGCAAGCGTGGTGGCAAAGACGTGGCCGCCGGTGCCGTCGGCGACGAAATAGAGATCATCGGTCTTCGACGGGTTGGCGACGGCTTCGAGCGCGGCGCGGCCGGGATTGGCGATCGGCGTCGGCGGCAGGCCGTTGATCAGATAGGTGTTGTAAGGCGTCTGTTTCTGGATGTCAGATTGATAAATCGGCCGGTCGGCGGGTTTGCCCTTGCCGCCGAACAGGCCGTAAATGATGGTCGGATCGGATTGCAGCCGCATGCCCTTGGCCAGACGGTTGAGGAAGACGGCGGCAACGCGCGAGCGCTCGTCGCCCCGGCCGGTTTCCTTTTCGACGATCGAGGCCAAGGTGACGAAGTCGTCGACATTGGCCAGAGGCAGGTCGGGCGCGCGCCGCTGCCAGACCTCGTCGACCAACTTCTTCTGGTCGGCGAGCAGCTTGTCGACCATCTGTTGGCGCGTGGCGCCGCGGGTAAAGCGCAGCGTGTCGGTGGCGAGGCTGCCCTCAGCCGGCTTGGCGGCCGGCATGTCGCCGGTCAGCGCATCCTGCTCGGCGATGCGCTGCAGCGCCTGCTCGACCGTCAGGCCCTCGGGAATGGTCAGCGAATACATCACCGACTTGCCGCTCTTCAGAAGCTCCATGATGTCGCGCATGGAGGCGCGCGGCTTTATCTCGTATTCGCCTGCCTTCAGCGCTGAATCATTGCCATAGACCCGCACGGCGATGCGGAAGATGCGGGCATCGCTGATCAGCCCACGCCGTTCGAGCTGGTCGGCAATATCCTGGACGCCGGTGCTCGGCTTGACCAGGAAGGTGTCGCCGGCCACCGACGGGCCCGGTTCGTTGAATGCCTGCTTGCCGAAATAGAGCGAAACGCCGGCGGCGAGGATCATCAACATCACCGCGGAGATGACGAAGTTCATGAACACGACGACTTGGCTGCGCGAGGCGCGCGAGCGCTTTGGTGGTGGTGTGCCGGCTTCCGGGCGCAAAGCTTCGGCCGCGGTCTTCGGCACGATCGGGCCGGTCTGCTGGTTTTGTCCGAATTGTCCGCTGCCGCCCGGATTGGTGTTCATTAGCGCCCTACCATCTGATCTCTGAGAGCGACCATGCGCCCGATTGGACGCACAGCGTGCCCTAACATTTCAAGCCTACGCATCGTGCTTTTAAAAAAAGCGCCTTCGGTTTCAGGCCGATGCGACGAATCCCCAGCGGCAGAGTAGGCTTGAATATGGCAAAATTGACGACAGACCGCTGGCGCGCCGGTCGATACCGCAATCAGCCTGTATAACGCTGGAATACCAGCGAAGCGTTGGTGCCGCCGAAGCCGAAGGAGTTGGACAGCGCCACGTCGACCTGGCGATGCCGTGGCGTGTTCGGAACAAGATCGATCGCGGTTTCGCGTTCCGGGTTGTCAAGATTGATGGTGGCTGGCGCGATGTTGTCTCTGATAGCGAGGATCGAAAAGATCGCCTCGGCGGCGCCCGCGGCACCCAGGAGATGGCCGATCGACGACTTGGTCGATGACATCGAGATTTTCGAGGCGGCGTTGCCGACCAGCCGCTCGACGGCGCCGAGTTCGATCGTGTCGGCCATGGTCGAGGTGCCGTGCGCGTTGATGTAGTCGACGTCGGCGGGCGTCAGCTTGGCCCGGTTCAGCGCCGCCGTCATGCAGCGGAAGGCGCCGTCGCCGTCTTCGGCCGGTGCAGTGATGTGATAGGCATCGCCGGTCAGGCCGTAGCCGGTGACCTCGGCATAGATCTTGGCGCCGCGCGCCTTGGCGTGTTCGAGTTCTTCCAGCACGACGACCCCGGCGCCCTCGCCCATGACGAAGCCGTCACGGTCGCGGTCATAGGGACGCGAGGCCTTCTCAGGCGTGTCGTTGCGGTCGGTGGACAGTGCCCGGCAAGCAGCGAAGCCGGCAAGCGATAGTCTGGTCACCGGCGATTCCGCGCCGCCGGCCAGCATCACGTCGGCATCGCCGAAGATGATCAGCCGGGCGGCATCGCCAATGGCGTGCGCGCCGGTCGAGCAGGCGGTGACGACGGCGTGGTTGGGGCCTTTCAGCCCATGCCGGATCGATACCTGGCCAGATACCAGGTTGATAATGTTGCCGGGAATGAAGAATGGACTGATACGGCGCGGTCCGCGCTCTTTCAGGATGATAGCGTTCTCGGCGATGCCCTCGAGGCCGCCAATGCCGGAGCCGATCATGACGCCGGTGGCGCAGCGCTCGGCTTCGGTGCTGGGCTCCCAGCCGGAATCCTTCAGCGCTTCGTCGGCGGCCGCAATCCCGTAAAGGATGAAGTCGCCGATCTTGCGCAGTTCCTTGGGCTCGAGCACGGCTTCGGGATTGAGCGTGCCGTTGGTGCCGTCACCGCGCGGAATGACGTGGGCTATCTTGCAGGCAAGATCTTCCACTTCGAACTCGGTGACGCGCTTGGCGGCGCTGCGGCCGGTCAGAAGTTCCTTCCAGCTGTGCTCGAAGCCCATGCCGAACGGCGAAACCAGGCCAAGGCCCGTGACGACGACACGCCTCATCGCAGGTCCTCCCCGGTGATGACTGCGGATATTGTCAGGCCGAAGCCTTGTCGATGTACTTCACGGCATCGCCGACGGTCAGGATGGTCTCGGCCGCATCGTCCGGGATCTCGACGCCGAACTCTTCTTCGAAGGCCATGACGAGTTCGACCGTGTCGAGGCTGTCCGCGCCCAGATCATCGATGAAGCTCGCCTGCTCCGTCACCTTGTCGGCATCGACGCCAAGATGTTCGATGACGATCTTCTTGACGCGCTCTGCGGTGTCACTCATTTGGGGCATCCTCGTCTTTTGTTTGTCTGTCTTCGTTAGCGGGCAGAATGCCGCTAATCAAGCTGAAAGATGGTCCTGCCGGAAACGCAACGATGCCGGACCGGTTTTTGCCCGAACCGCCGGGTTGCGGGCCGCATTACACGAAAAATGGCTGAGGTCCAAGGCGAAATGGTCTCTTTTCACAAGCCGGCCATGTCTTCTTATCACCCGGCAGTATCCCGTCAGATCATGGCCATGCCGCCGTTGACATGGATGGTCTGGCCGGTGACGTAGGCTGCCTCGTTGGAGGCGAGATAGGCGACGGCCGACCCCACTTCAACACTCGTGCCCATGCGGCGCGTCGGGATCGCGGCCATTATCGCGTCTTTCTGCTTGTCGTTGAGCTTGTCGGTCATGGCCGATTCGATAAAGCCCGGGGCGACGCAGTTGACGGTGATGTTGCGGGTGGCGATCTCCTGCGCCAGCGACTTGGAAAAGCCGATCATGCCGGCCTTGGAGGCGCAATAATTGGTCTGGCCAGGATTGCCGGTGACGCCGACCACCGAGGTGATGTTGATGATGCGGCCATGGCGGCGGCGCATCATCGGATGGGTCAGCTCGCGGGTCAGCCGGAACACGGCGGTGAGGTTCACCTCCAGCACGCTGTCCCAATCCGCGTCCGCCATGCGCACGAACAGGCCGTCCTTGGTGATGCCGGCATTGTTGACCAGTATGTCGACGCCTTCGAGTTCGGCTTCGGCCTTCTGACCAAGCGCCTTGACCTCGTCACGGTCGGCAAGATTGGCCGGGAACAGCTTTACCCGGTCGCCGAGTTCGCCGGCCAGGGTCTCCAGTTTCTCGATGCGGGTGCCGTGCAGGCCGACAATGGCGCCTTGCGCATGCAGCACCCGGGCAATCGCCTCGCCAATGCCGCCGGATGCGCCGGTGACGAGCGCCTTGCGGCCGGTCAGTTCGAACATTTTCGTCTCCTGATCTTAAGAGAACACCCTTCCCACGGGAGGGGTTGAATCGCCAGTGGATTATGCAAGCGCGGCCAGCGCCGCCTCGACATCGGCCGGCGTTCCGACGGCTGACGTGGCGATGTCGCGGTTGATCCGCCGCGCCAGGCCGGAAAGCACCTTGCCGGCGCCGATCTCAAAGAGCGTGGCGACGCCATTGGCGCCGAACCACTCCACCGTTTCGCGCCAGCGCACGCGGCCGGTGATCTGCTCGACCAGGCGGCGCGCGATCTCGTCGGGGTCGCTGGTCGGGACTACAGTGACGTTGGAGACGACGGGCACCACCGGTGCATTCTTGGTCACGCCGGCCAGCGCCTCGCGCATGACATCGGCCGCCGGCGCCATCAGCGCCGAATGGAAGGGGGCCGAGACCTGCAGCATCAGCGCCCGCTTCGCGCCCTTTTCGGTGCACAGTTTCGCGGCGAGTTCCACCGCCGCCCTTGCGCCGGAGATCACCAGCTGGCCGCCGCCATTGTCGTTGGCGATCTGGCAGACTTTGCCGGATCCCGTTGCGGCCTCGGTGCAAGCGGCTTCGACGTCGGGCTGTTCCAGTCCGATGATCGCCGCCATGGCGCCCTCGCCGGCCGGCACCGCCGCCTGCATGGCGTTGCCGCGGATGCGCAGCAGCCGGGCGGCATCGGCGACCGAAACGAAACCGGCCGCGGCAAGGGCGGAATATTCGCCGAGCGAATGACCGGCAACGTAGGCAACCTTGTCCTTCAGCGAAAAGCCGCGCGCTTCCAGCGAGCGGATCGCCGCCAGCGAGACCGCCATCAGCGCCGGCTGGGCATTGGCAGTCAGGGTCAGCGCCTCTTCCGGGCCTTCCCAGATCAGTTTCGACAGCTTTTCGCCCAGCGCATCATCGACTTCCTCGAACACCCTGCGTGCCTCGGGGAAGGCGTCGGCGAGGTCCTTCCCCATGCCGACAGCCTGGCTGCCCTGTCCCGGAAAGGTGAATGCGACGGCCATTTGGGCGCTCTCCAGCGGCTGATTTTTCCTGCCTGTGACGCAAGGCGGACCGCCAAGTCAAGCCCGGAGGCGGCATTTCGGCTCTCGCTTGAACCGGAGCTGACCTCGAGTCCCTGTTCCCAAAGGCTTTTTGCCGATCACACCTGATGAAAACCGCTCACGAATCGTTTGCTGGCTCTTCTTATTTTCGCCACAGGCGCTAGCTTTTGCATGACAGTTCTATGACAGAACGGTGGCGCGAGTGGAAATGCGCGTTGCTTGGGCCGGGGGAAGAGACGTGGCTAGGATCAGGAAGGGCGCGGCCGTACCAGCGCCACAGTTCTTGGAAGACGATCCGTCCACCGGCTACCTGCCGGGGCGCAGATGGCCGGTCATCCGCTACGGTCTGGTCACGCTGCTTGCCTCCGCCATCCTGGTGTTCGCCATCGAATGGATCGTGCGCGGCGACTTCTTCGGCACAGTCGACTTCTTCCTGCAGCCATTCAAGCCGGGCTGGACCACCATCATTGTCTTTGCATTGGTGCTGATGGGACTGGACGCCGTGCTTGGCCGCAGTCACCAGAGCCTGATGATCGTGGCGCCGCTGACGCTGGCGCTGGCCTTTGTCGGGCATCAGAAGTCGCATTATCTCGGCGATCCGCTCTACCCAACCGATTTTCTTTATTCGCGCCAGATCATGGCACTGATGCCGCTCCTGGTGCGCGAGCGGCCCTGGACGGCGCTCGCCATGGCGGTCGGCATCGTCGCCGGCCTGTCGCTGCTGATCTATGGCTGGCGGTTGTGGCGCCGCAAGGTTCCGATCCTCAGCCGCAAAGGGCGGCTGGCGCGGCTGACGCTGGCAGTGCCGCTGCTCGCCTTCTTCGTCTCGATCATGGACTACGCCACCTTCTCGTGGACCCGCGACCGGCTGCAGATCATCCCGATCATGTGGGACCAGAAGGAGAACTACGCCTCCAACGGGTTTGCGCTGGCCTTCGCGCTCAACGTGCCGATGGCGCATGTCTCGGCGCCGGCGGGCTATTCCGACAAGGCGATCGACGCGATCGACAGGCCTGATGTGGCGGCCTCGGTACCGGATGAGAAACCCGACATCATCGTGGTGATGAGCGAATCTTTCTGGGATCCGACCAAGCTGCCCGGCGTCACAATCACGCCTGACCCGATCCCCAATGTGCGGGCGCTGCGTTCCGGCTATATGTTCTCGCCGGAATTCGGCGGCATGACCGCCAACATCGAATTCGAGGCGCTGACCGGCTTTTCCAATGCCTTCCTGCCGGCGGGCTCGATCCCCTATCAGCAATATGTGCGCACGCCGACGCCGTCGCTGGCGACCTTCCTGAAAAGCGAGGGATACCGGGCGCGCGCCATCCATCCGGGCACCAACTGGTTCTGGAACAGGGGCGCCGTCTATGCCGATTTCGGCTTCAACGATTTCCGCTCGGAAGAGACGCTGCCGCCACTGGAAAAGCGCGGGCCGCTGGCTTCCGATGCCTCGATGACCGACGAGATCATCGCAGAGGCCGACGCCAGCGAGCGGCCGGTGTTCTTCTTCGCCGTCAGCCTGCAGAACCACGGTCCCTACGAGCCGTACCGCTATTACAATCCGACCCACAAGGTCGCGGCGCCGATCAGCACATGGGCGCGGGAATCGCTGCTCAGCTACGCCGAAGGCTCCGCCGATGCCGACCGTGGCCTCGAACGATTGATCGAATGGGCGAAGAAGCGCGAGCGGCCGACGGTCATCGCCTTCTTCGGCGACCATCTGCCGCCGCTCGGCCCCGTCTATGTCGAAACCGGTTACCTGAAAGACAATGTCGCGCCGCGCAAGGAACCGACGCCGGAGGCGGCACTGGAGCATCATCAGACGCCGCTGGTCATCTGGTCTAACCGCACCGGTCCGGCGCAGGATATGGGCGCGGTGAGCCCGGCCTTCCTGCCCTACCATATCCTTACCACGGCCGGGATCACGCACCCCTACTATACCGGCTTCTTAGGCGCGCTGCGCGAACGCTATCGCGTCGTGGATCGCAATCTGCTTTTGACACCGTCAGGTGAGGCCACGGCGGACTGGGCGCGGCAGAAGGACATCGATCCGGCGATCAACGATTTCCGCCTGCTGCAATACGATATGATGTTCGGCAAGCGTAAGGCGGCTCCGGACTTCTTCCCCGAAACGATCAACGGTCGTACCCCGCATACGAGTTGATGCCTGGTCTTTCCAACCCTGCGACGCCAGGACGCTGTCCGGAGCATGCGTTACCCTTGCCTTCCAGCCAAATTGCTATATAGACGCCCGCAATCTGCCGGTCCTTGCTGGGGGCTGAACGGAGGGCCGGAGGTTTTATCCAAAACCTTCGTGTGAAGCCAGAAGCGCTTCCGCCTCCCGTGTCTCCGCTCTCGACCGTCTCGAAATGCTCCTTTCTTCCCCGCCCCTTCGGGATCAGCGGGTCAGAGAAGTTGCAGAGGCTTTTGCCGCGAGGATCCGGGAGAGAAACGAAGAAAGGCACTGAACCACTATGGCTCTATACGAACATGTGTTCCTTGCCCGGCAGGACCTCTCGCAGCAGCAGGTCGATGCGCTTGTCGAACAGTACAAGGGCGTCATCTCCGCAAATGGCGGGTCCGTCGGCCGGGTCGAGAACTGGGGACTGAAGTCCCTCACCTACCGGGTCAACAAGAACCGGAAGGCTTACTACACGCTTATGGACCTCAACTGCCCGCCGGCAGCGCTCAACGAGATGGAGCGCCAGATGGGCCTGTCCGAGGACGTGCTGCGTTTCCTGACCGTCAAGGTCGAGGCGCATGAGGAAGGCCCGTCGGCCATGATGCAGAAGCGCGAAGAGCGCTCGGAACGCGGCGGCTTCGGCGACCGCGACCGTGGCGATCGTGGTCCGCGCTCGTTCGGCGACCGTGATCGCGGCGACCGTGGCGATCGTCCGCCGCGCTCATTTGGCGATGCCGGTGGCGATCGTGGTCCGCGCCGTCCGCGCGAAGGCGTTGAAGGAGGTGCAGAATAATGGTCGACATCAATCAGATCCCGACCCGGCGCCCGTTCCATCGCCGCCGCAAGACCTGCCCGTTCTCCGGCGCCAATGCGCCCAAGATCGACTACAAGGACGTGCGTCTTCTGCAGCGCTACATTTCCGAGCGCGGCAAGATCGTGCCGTCGCGCATCACCGCCGTCAGCCAGAAGAAGCAGCGCGAACTCGCCAAGGCGATCAAGCGCGCCCGCTTCCTCGGCCTGCTGCCCTACGTGGTTCGCTAAGATCTCCGAAGCAGGCGGTTCGCCGCCTGCTTCCTTCTCCCACGGCGACGGGCGCCGCAGGGGTAATTTGATGATGCATGTCGTTGTCCCAAAACCGGGACCACTTTTGGCGACATGCACTGAAATCCCGAGTTGAGGTGAAAAGCCTCTAACTGCCGCGACAGGCAGGACAGCGACACCGGCGCCAAGGCGCTCAGAGCTTCCTGACCTGTTCCATTCAATTCGGCGCCGATCCCGCGGTCGGTGCCCCCAGACGAAGGAACAAAACCATGCAAGTGATTCTTCTCGAACGCGTTTCCCGCCTCGGCCAGATGGGCGATACCGTCAAGGTCAAGGACGGCTTTGCCCGCAACTTCCTCTTGCCGCAGGGCAAGGCGCTGCGCGCCAACGAAGCCAACAAGAAGAAGTTCGAAGGGCAGCGCGCGCAGCTCGAAGCGCGCAACCTCGAGCGCAAGTCGGAAGCCAGCCAGGTTGCCGAAAAGCTCGACGGCAAGAGCTTCATCGCCGTGCGTTCGGCCGGCGAGACAGGCCAGCTCTACGGTTCGGTGTCGACCCGCGACATCGCCGACCTGCTGACCGCCGAAGGGTTCTCGGTCAACCGCAACCAGATCCAGCTCAACCAGCCGATCAAGACCATCGGCGTCACCAATGTGGCGATTGCGCTGCATCCGGAAGTCGAGGTCACCATCAGCCTCAACATCGCCCGCACGGCCGACGAAGCCGAGCGCCAGGCCAAGGGCGAGACGCTGACCACCGCCGAAGCCATCTATGGCGATGACATCAACGACAACGCACGGCCGGAGAACTTCTTCGACCCGAACACCGAGTTCGAAGGCGGCGAAGAAGACAACGCCTGATCCCGCACTGGGCCTGATCGGGAAGCGAGGGAGCAGCGCTCCAATCACTTCCTCGTCATCCAGCCTTTCTGGACCAATGCCCGGGCCTCTCGCCCGGGCATTTTTGTGCCAAATGGAACTTTTCGAACCCCTATATATTGTTGCAGAATTGGTCCGCCAGTCTGACCGGAGGGGACATTTGGTGATGAATATTCTGTTGAAGCGCGTTCTCGACCGCCTGGTGCGTACGGGCAATCTGAAAGTCACCGGGCCGAAGGGCTCGACAGCGGTTTTCGGCGACGGCAGCGGCGAGCCGGTGCATATGCACATCAAGACCGCGCATGCCGAGCGCGCCATTACCTTCGATCCGATGCTGGCCGTGCCGGAAGCCTACATGGACGGCGAACTCGACATCATCGAGGGCGGCGTACTGGGTATGATGCGCATCGCCTTCCAGAACATGGGCAGCGGCGGTATCGACGCCACCTGGTCGAAGGCCATCGAGGGTCTGCGCCACGCCTTTCGCCGCCTGCAGCAGATCAACACCGCATCACGGGCGCGCCGCAACGTGCAGCGCCACTATGATTTGTCGGGTGACCTCTACCGGCTCTTCCTCGACGACGACATGCAGTATTCCTGCGCCTATTTCGAACAGCCGGACATGACGCTCGACGAGGCGCAGATGGCCAAGAAACGCCATATCGCCGCCAAGCTCAGGCTGAAGGCCGGCCAGACCGTGCTCGATATTGGCTCCGGCTGGGGTGGGCTCGGCCTCTATCTCGCCAAGGCTTTCGATGTCGACGTCCAAGGCGTGACGCTGTCGACCGAGCAGCACGGCGTCGCCACCGACCGGGCGCATGCGCAAGGCTTGCAGGACCGCGTGCATTTCGACCTCAAGGACTACCGCGAACTCAACGAACGCTTCGACCGCATCGTCTCGGTCGGCATGTTCGAGCATGTCGGCGTCAACCACTTCCGCACCTTCTTCGACAAGTCGGCGACGTTGTTGAAGCCCGACGGCGTCATGCTCTTGCACACGATCGGCCGCTCCGGCGTGCCGTGGGCGACTAGCGCCTTCATCCGCAAGTACATTTTTCCGGGCGGCTACATTCCCTCGCTGTCGGAGGTGATGCCGGCGATCGAGAAGTCGGGCCTTGTGGTCACCGACATCGAGATTCTGCGGCTGCACTATGCCGATACGCTGAAGCATTGGGGCCAGCGCTTTGCCGCCAACCGCGACAAGGCTAAGGCCATCTATGACGAGCGCTTCTGCAGGATGTGGGAGTTCTATCTGGCGGCTTCGGAAGCCGCCTTCCGCTGGCAGGATCTGGTCATCTTCCAGATCCAGGTCGCCAAGAAGAACGACACGCTGCCGATGACGCGCGACTACATGGCCAAATGCGAAAAGGCGCTGGAAATGCGCGAAATGGGGCATCGTCAGGAGACGGCGGCCGTCGAGCCTGCTGTCGCCAGGTCCGTGCCTGCCAGGTCCGTTGCTGTCAGGTCCGTTGCGGCCAAGCCAGCGCGCCGTCGCAAGGTGGCGGATCGCGAATAACGCCTCGATTGCGATTGCCGCTTGCCATTGACGGCTCTGACACTGAAAAAGGTCTCGTTCTCGCGAGACCTTTTTTAATGACCTGCCTGCCCACCATCGCCACCACCCTTGTCGAGTTCGCCGGCGCCTCGGTGCTCGCGCCACGCGGAGCCTGAGCGTGGAACTCCCCGCTTCGCTGCGACAAGGCGTCGAGCGCCTGCTCGAAACGACACCGCTGGCGGTGCTGCGCCAGGCGGCGAAGACGCTGTCTGACCGCTACCGGGCCGAATTGCGCGACGGCCGCCCGCACATGGCCGAAGAGATGGCGGTAAAAGCCTATCTGGCGACGCGGCTGCCGGCGACCTACGCGGCGGTACGGGCCGGTCTCGACGAACTCGCCTATGCGCGGCCCGATTTCCAGCCAACGAGCTTGCTCGATGTCGGCGCCGGTCCCGGCACGGTGCTTTGGGCCGCTACAGATCTGTGGCCCGACCTCGAAGAGGCGGTTCTGGTTGAAGCAAGCGCCGCGGTGCGCAAGGTTGGCCAGTCGCTCGCCCTTGATACCATCGCCACCAGGATGGACTGGCGGGCCGGCGACGTGACCATCGACCTTGCCGATCTCAAGCCTGCCGATCTGGTCACCTGCGCCTATGTGCTGGACGAGATCGCGCCGGCATCGCTGCCGAAGCTTGTCGGCCGGCTCTGGCAATTGACAGGCGACACACTGCTGATCATTGAGCCTGGCACGCCGGCCGGCTGGCAGCGCATCCTGGCTGTGCGCCGGCAGCTGATCGGGGCCGGCGCGCATGTGCTGGCGCCTTGTCCGCATGAGGCGCCCTGCCCGCTTGAGCCCCCCGACTGGTGTCATTTTTCGCGCCGCGTCGCCCGCTCGCGCCTGCATCGCCTGGCCAAGGACGCCGACGTGCCGTGGGAGGACGAGAAATTCATCTACGTCGCGGCTTCGCGGCAACCCGCGCCTGCACGTCGGCCGCGCGTGATTGCGCCGCCGAAATCGGGCTCCGGCAAGGTGCTGCTCAAACTGTGCCAGCCGGATGGCGGCGCCGGCGAGACACTTTTCACCAAGCGCGAGGGCGAGCTGTTCAAGGCAGCGCGGCGGCTGGACTGGGGTGATACATTGGACGGAAGAAGCAGATAATCACCGAGATTGTTCTTGCTCTGTTCCAACGACTCGGATAAAAGTCAGCGCCTTTCTGAGTCAACCGGAATCGGGGCGCGGAAACACTCTTCTGTGGACGGTTTGCCGCCCCTGTGAACAACGGGGCATCAAGGTTGATTGGTCGTGCGGTGATGCAGAAAGGTCAGCACCGATTTATCTCGTTCTGATATCGAGAAGCCGGGATCAAAATCGGGGACATCATGGCAGAGGCAGCGCGAAAATTCGGCGTGGCGGAGCAGCAGCCGCTTTATCGTGAAGCGCCGAACAACATCGAGGCCGAGCAGGCGCTGCTCGGCGCCATCCTCGTCAACAACGATGCCTTCTACCGCGTCTCCGACTTCCTCAAGGCCGGCCATTTCTACGAGCCGCTGCACCGGAAAATCTTCGAGGTCGCGGCCGAGCTCATCCGCATGGGCAAGGTGGCGACGCCGATCACGCTGAAAACCTTCCTGCCGGCCGACGAGAAGGTCGGCGACATGACGGTGGCGCAATACGTGGTTCGTCTGGCGGTCGAAGCCGTCACCGTCGTCAACGCCACCGACTATGGCCGCGCCATCTACGATCTGGCCACGCGCCGGGCACTGATCACCGTCGGCGAGGACATGGTCAACATCGCCTATGACGCGCCGGTCGACATGGCGCCGTCCGAACAGATCGAGGATGCCGAGCGGCGGCTGTTCGAACTGGCCGAAACCGGCCGCTACGACGGCGGCTTCGAGAGCTTCACCGACGCGGTCAAGACCGCCGTCGACATGGCCAACGCCGCCTATATGCGCGACGGCCATTTGTCGGGCCTCGCCACCGGCATGCGCGATCTCGACCGCCGCATGGGTGGCCTGCAGGCGTCGGATCTGATCATCATTGCCGGCCGTCCGGGCATGGGCAAGACATCGCTCGCCACCAACATCGCCTTCAACATCGCCGAGATGTATGAGCCGGCGCAACAGGCCGACGGCTCATTCAAGGCAGCCAATGGCGGCGTCGTCGGCTTCTTCTCACTGGAAATGTCGTCCGAGCAGCTCGCCACCCGCATCATTTCCGAACAGACGGAAATTTCGTCGTCAAAAATCCGCCGCGGCGAGATTTCAGAGATGGATTTCGAAAAGCTGGTCGCCTGCTCGCAGACCATGCAGAAGATCCCGCTGTTCATCGACCAGACCGGCGGTATCTCGATCGCGCAGCTGTCGGCGCGGGCGCGGCGGCTGAAGCGTCAGCGCGGCCTCGACCTCATCGTCATCGACTATATCCAGCTGATGCAGGGGTCGAGCGCGAAATCGTCACAGAACCGGGTGCAGGAAATCACCGAGATCACCACCGGCCTCAAGGCGCTGGCCAAGGAACTCTCCGTTCCGATCATCGCGCTGTCGCAGCTGTCGCGTCAGGTCGAAAGCCGCGAAGACAAACGCCCGCAGCTGTCCGATCTTCGCGAATCCGGCTCGATCGAGCAGGACGCCGACGTGGTGATGTTCGTCTACCGCGAGGAATATTATCTGAAGAACCGCGAACCGAAGCCCGGCACCGACGAATACATCAAGTGGGAACACGAGATGAACGAGATGCGCGGCAAGGCCGAAGTCATCGTCGCCAAGCAGCGCCACGGCCCCACAGGTTCGGTCAGCCTCGCCTTCCATGGCGAGTTCACACGGTTTTCCGACCTCGCCGAAGAGCATCATATTGCGGAGAGGTTCGAGTAGCTTTTTGGCCTACCGCAGCGCTCCGTCACACCCCCCTCTGGCCTGCCGGCCATCTCCCCCGCAAGGGGGGAGATCAGCAGCTTTGCGGACGACGCTCATCTTGCGACGTTGGGGACTGGCGAAAGCAGCGACGATAGCCAATCTCCCCCCTTGCGGGGGAGATGTCCGGCAGGACAGAGGGGGGTGTGCAAGATCACCCTCCTTCGGTCATTTGCAGGCAGCATCACTCCATGGCTAAATCGCGCGTCCAGTTCATCTGCCAGAATTGCGGGTCGGTGCATCAGCGCTGGGCCGGCAAATGCGATGCCTGCGGCGAGTGGAACACACTCGTCGAGGAAGGCACGTCCGGCGGCATCGGCTCGGGACCGGCCAACACGCGCAATGCGCGCAAGGGCCGCGCCGTGGTGCTGACCAGCCTGTCCGGTGACATCGAGGATGCGCCGCGGATCATCTCCGGCATTGGCGAACTCGACCGCGCCACCGGCGGCGGTTTCGTGCGCGGCTCGGCGCTGCTGGTCGGCGGCGATCCCGGCATCGGCAAGTCGACGCTGCTTACCCAGGCCGCAGCAGCATTGGCGTCAAAAGGCCACCGCATCGTCTATGTCTCGGGCGAAGAGGCTGTCGCGCAGATCCGGCTGCGGGCGCAGCGGCTTGGCGTCGCCGACACGCCGGTCGAACTTGCCGCCGAGACCAATGTCGAGGATATCCTGGCAACAATAGCCGACGGCAGAAGGCCGGACCTCGTCATCCTCGATTCCATCCAGACGCTGTGGACCGACATGGCCGACTCGGCGCCCGGCACCGTCACCCAGGTGCGCGCCTCGGCGCAAGCGATGATCCGCTACGCCAAATCCACCGGTGCTGCCATCGTGCTGGTCGGCCATGTCACCAAGGAAGGCCAGATCGCCGGTCCGCGCGTCGTCGAGCACATGGTCGACGCCGTTCTCTATTTCGAAGGCGAAGGCGGCCATCACTACCGCATCCTGCGCACGGTGAAGAACCGTTTTGGGCCGACCGACGAGATCGGCGTCTTCGAGATGTCGGACAAGGGCTTGCGCGAGGTCGCCAATCCGTCGGAGCTGTTCCTCGGCGAACGCCACGCAAAATCGCCGGGTGCCGCGGTATTTGCCGGCATGGAAGGGACACGTCCGGTGCTGGTCGAGATCCAGGCGCTGGTGGCGCCGTCCACATTGGGCACGCCGCGCCGTGCCGTCGTCGGCTGGGACGGCGCACGGCTGTCGATGATCCTTGCCGTGCTCGAAGCCCATTGCGGCGTGCGCTTCGGCACCCACGATGTCTACCTCAACGTCGCCGGCGGCTACCGGATTTCCGAGCCGGCGGCCGATCTGGCGGTTGCCGCTGCACTGGTTTCGTCGCTCACCGGTCTTGCCCTTCCCGCCGATTGCGTCTATTTCGGCGAAATCAGCCTGTCGGGCGCAGTGAGGCCGGTTGCGCATGCGCAGCAGCGCCTTAAAGAGGCCGAAAAGCTGGGTTTTGGAAGTGCGGTTCTGCCCTTGGGCAGCGAGGAGGTTGTCGGGGGGATCGGGGCCGGCGCTTTCCAGCCGACCGAACTTGCCGATCTCGTCGCACGCATAGCCGGCTCACGGCGCAGCCGTGTCGACGTGGAAGATTGACGCGGCTCGCCCGAGCCGTGAAAAGACAATCTGAGTGGGGCGAATGACATGCCGATTACGCTGCTGGACGGAATTCTCGTCGGCTTCACCCTGGTCTCGGCGATGCTCGCCATGGTTCGCGGCCTGTCACGCGAAATCCTGTCCGTCGTGTCCTGGGCGGCTGCCGCCGCGGCGGCATTCTTCTTCTACAAGCCGGTGCTGCCTTACGTTCAGCCCTATGTCGAAAGCGACAAGATCGCCATGGCGGCATCCGCCGGCATCGTCTTCCTCATCGCGCTGATCGTCGTTTCCGTCATCACCATGAAGCTAGCCGACTGGATCATCGATTCCAGGATCGGCGCGCTCGACCGTACGCTGGGCTTCCTCTATGGCGCCGCGCGCGGCGTCCTCGTCGTCGCCGTGGCGCTGCTGTTCTTCAACTGGCTGGCCGGCGCCAAGGCCCCTGCCTGGATCGCCAACGCCAAGTCGAAGCCGCTGCTCGAGACCATCGGCGCCAAGCTGGAAAGCCTGCTGCCCGAAGATCCGGAAAACGCCATCCTGAAGAAGCTCAATCCGAATCAGCCGGCAGCCGAGACGCCTCCGGCGGCCGATGCACCGGCGGCGGATGCTCCGGCAACCGGTGACGATACGCCGGCGCCCGACGACGAGACCGACGCTCCGGCCGATAACGCACCCGCGCCCGCTGCTCCGGCTCCGGCCGCGCCGGCAAACTGATACGGACGGATGGTGCCGGACAGGCGCCATCCCGGCAGTTCCGGCCTGACTATGTTGCTTTCGCGGTGCTATCGCACTATATGGCCATTTTAGCGGAGCTTGAGCCCCATGGCAGTTTCGAAGGCAGACGCGGACGACGTGCTTTCCGCCGAAGCAGACGATCATTTCCACGACGAATGCGGCGTGTTCGGCATTTTCGGCCGGCAGGACGCTGCGGCCATCGTCACGCTAGGCCTGCATGCGCTGCAGCATCGCGGCCAGGAAGCGGCCGGCATCGTCTCCTATGACGGCACGCAGTTCCATGTCGAACGCCATGTCGGCCTGATCGGCGACACCTTCACCAAGCAGCACGTCATCGACAGCCTGCAAGGCAACCGTGCCATCGGCCACACGCGCTATGCCACGACCGGCGGCGCCGGCATGCGCAACATCCAGCCCTTCTTCGCCGAACTCGCCGATGGCGGCTTCGCCGTCGCCCATAACGGCAATCTCACCAACGCCATGACCGTGCAGCGCGCGCTGCAGAAACAGGGCGCGATCTTCTCGTCGACCTCCGACACCGAGACGCTGCTGCATCTCGTTGCCACCAGCAAGGAACGCGATTTGAATTCGCGCTTCATCGACGCCGTGCGTCAGGTCGAAGGCGCTTTCTCGCTGGTCGCGATGACCTCCAAGAAGATGATCGGCTGCCGCGACCCGCTCGGCATCCGCCCGCTGGTGCTCGGCGACCTCGACGGCGCCTGGATCCTGGCCTCCGAAACCTGCGCGCTCGACATTATCGGCGCCCGCTTCGTGCGCGACCTGAAGCCCGGCGAAATGGTCGTGGTGACCTCGAAGGGCATCGAGAGCCTGTTCCCCTTCGAGCCGCAGAAGACCCGCTTCTGCATCTTCGAATATGTCTATTTCGCCCGCCCGGACTCCTCGGTCGAAGGCCGCAATGTCTACGAAGTGCGCAAGCGTATCGGCGCCGAATTGGCGCAGGAAAGCCCGGTCGAGGCCGATATCGTCGTGCCGGTGCCGGATTCCGGCACGCCGGCGGCAATCGGCTTTTCCCAGGCGGCAGGCATCCCCTTCGAACTCGGTATCATCCGCAACCACTATGTCGGCCGAACCTTCATCCAGCCCGGCGATTCGATCCGCCATATGGGCGTCAAGCTCAAGCACAACGCCAACCGCCGGATGATCGAGGGCAAGCGCGTGGTGTTGGTCGACGATTCGATCGTGCGCGGCACCACCAGCCAGAAGATCGTGCAGATGGTGCGCGACGCCGGCGCCAAGGAAGTGCACATGCGAATCGCCTCGCCGCCGACCAGCGCGTCGTGCTTCTACGGCGTCGACACGCCGGAGAAGTCGAAGCTTTTGGCATCGCGCATGTCGATCGAGGAAATGGCCGAGTTCATCCGTGTCGATTCGCTCGGCTTCCTCACCATTGACGGGCTCTACCGCGCCGTCGGCGAAGCCAGCCGCGACAATGAGCAGCCGCAATTCTGCGACGCCTGTTTCACCGGCCAGTACCCGACCCGCCTGCTCGACTTCGAAGGCCACGACAATGTGCGCACGCTGTCGCTGCTGGCGAACAACGGGGCGTAAAGCCCAACTGCTATCCTTGAAAGCGCTCGCATGACCCTCGACCTCTCCGGCCGCGTCGCGGTGGTTACCGGCGCCTCGCGCGGCATCGGCTACTTCATCGCCAGGGAACTTGCCGCCGCCGGCGCGCATGTCATTGCGGTTGCCCGGACCGTCGGCGGGCTGGAAGAACTCGACGACCAGATCAAGGCCGAGCGCGCGAAAACCGGCAAGGGCGAAGCGACGTTGGTGCCTCTCGACCTCTCAGACATGGCCGGCATCGACCGGCTGGGCGGCGCCATTCACGAGCGCTGGGGCAAGCTCGACATTCTGGTGGCCAATGCCGGTGTGCTCGGCGTCATCTCGCCGATCGGCCATGTCGAGGCCAAAACCTTCGAGAAGGTAATGACCATCAATGTCACCTCGACCTGGCGGCTGATCCGCTCGGTCGACCCGCTGCTCAGGCTGTCCGACGCCGGCCGCGCCATTCTCATGTCGTCCGGGGCCGCGCATTCGGCGCGCGCCTTCTGGGCGCCCTATGCGGCGTCGAAGGCGGCTGTGGAAGCCATGACGCGTTCCTGGGCGCATGAGACGCAGAGCCTGGCGCTCCGCATCAATGCCGTCGACCCCGGTGCCACCCGCACCGCCATGCGTGCACAGGCCGCGCCCGGCGAGGATCCGGAAACGCTGCCGCACCCCTCAGAGGTTGCAAAACGCATCGTGCCGCTGGCGAGCCCCGAGCTGAAAGAGACGGGGCTGATCTTCCAGGTCAAGAACAACCGCTTCGTCGCCTACCGGCAGCCGGAATAAACCGGGTTGTAGCGGGATTAAACAGGCCTCCAGTTACGTTTCTTCGAATGTAGGACATTCGAAACCGGAGGACCGACATGCGTAGACTTCTTCTCGTTGCCGCCGCCGCGATTGCCGCCACAGCTGGCGTGGCGCTGGCGCAAGACGCCAAGATAAGTTTCTTCGTCACCAGCGTCGGTTCCGGCAAAGGCGCCGATCTCGGCGGTCTCAAGGGTGCCGACGCGCATTGCGCCTCGCTGGCGGAAGCGGCTGGGGTTACCGGCAAGGAATGGCACGCCTATCTCTCGAGCGCCAATGTCGATGCGCGCGACCGTATCGGCAAGGGTCCCTGGGTCAACGCCAAGGGCGAGAAGATTGCCGATGACGTCGCCTCGCTGCACAGCGACGCCAACGCCATCACCAAGCAGACGGCGCTCAACGAAAAGGGCGAGGTGGTCAACGGCCGCGGCGACAAGCCGAACCGGCACGACATATTGACCGGCTCGAAGCCCGACGGCACCAAGATCGCCGACCAGACCTGCGGCGACTGGACCTTGAGCGGGGCGGAGGGCGCGGCGATGATGGGCCACCACGACCGCACCGGCCTTGACGAGTCGGCGGCGGCGAAATCCTGGAACTCCTCGCATGCCTCGCGCGGCGGCTGCAGCCAGGAGGCGCTGAAAGGCACCGGCGGCGACGGCCTGTTCTACTGCTTTGCCGCGAACTAAGCGGGCTCGGGAGCGGTTCTGTTCACGGGTCTGTGATGGTCCGGCGAGCCGCTCCCCCATCGCCCTGCTTTCGCCATCAGCCGGGAGTTGCTAGGGTCAACCGACTCCGACACCCAGCAAAGCGAGGAATTCCCATGGCTGCTCCCAGCGTAGCGTTGGTCTGGTACCTGGTGATCGCCGGCCCGCAAGGCGGCATGGTGGTGCTGCCCAGCACCTTCGACACCCGCGAACAGTGCACCAACGCCATCACCGAATATCAGAAGCAGCCGACGCCGGCCGGCTGGGCGGTGAACTGCGTGCCGAGCGCCTCGCCTTTCACCGATGAGGGTGATGCGGAAGAGCCGGCGGCGCAGTAGCGCAATCTCCCCCCTCGAGGGGAGATGGCCGGCAGGCCAGAGGGGGTCGCCTCGCGTAGAGTGCCAACCTCCTTCCGCACAAAGGGCGTCGCGTCCAGTCGGCCCGACCCCCTCTGTCGCCTTCGGCGACATCTCCCCCTCAAGGGGGGAGATCAGGCGCGCGCACTCACCGTCAGCTCCGGCTTGCTGTTGATGGTCTGGAACACCACGCAATAGCGTTCGGTCAGCTTGATGAGCGAATCGATGCGCGCCTGCGGCTCATCCGTGTCTAGGTTGAAATTCAGCCGGATGGCGCGAAAGCCCACGGGGGCGTCCTTGGCCACGCCCAGCGTGCCGCGAAAGTCGAGATCGCCTTCGGCCTCGACGGTGGCTGCGCCAAGCCTGAATTCCAGCGCCGTCGCCACTGCCTTCAGCGTCACGCCGGCGCACGCCACCAGCGCCTCCAAAAGCATATCGCCCGAACACAATTCGAGCCCGGAACCGCCGGTCGCCGGCTGCAGGCCGGCGACCGCCCGCGCCCAGCCCGTCTCGCCCTTGCAGGCAATCGACTGGTCGTCGATGGAGCCTTTGGCGCGAAGCGTGATCAGCGCTCGAGAGGAATCGTCGCGATAAGCCTCCTTGATCGGTGCCTGCATGGCCTTGAGTGCGGTGGCGTCCATGTTGCATTCCTTTTCGAGTCCGTCGCGCTTTGATAGCACTGATATGCCGGCGAGACAGCGCCCCCCTCTGCCTACCGGCCACCTCCCCACAGGGGGAGATCTGCAGCTCCGCCGATGGCGCTTTCTACGCCGGCGATTAGCGAAGGCGGTCGCGACATCCAATCTCCATCCCTGTGGGGGATGTCCGGCAGGACAGAGGGGGCGTGAAGGAACGCTAGCTCGCGAAGAGTTACTTTGACTTCGACCGCCCGAGCCATACCTAAGCAGAGTCATTCCCGCGGAGGCATCATGCCGTTCAAGCTGAAACTGATCTCGCTTACCCTGTTGGTGCTTGCAGCCTTCGCGCAGCCCGTCCTCGCCGAAACGCCCGAGCGCCCCGCCCCGGCAGGCGGCGTGCTGTCGCTGCTGCCGGCACCGCAGACGACCAGCCATTCAATCACCATTGCCGGGCGCAAGCTGGACTATCAGGCAAAGGCCGGCACGCTGTCGCTGCTATCCGGCAAGGGCGAGGTCACCGCGGAAATCTTCTATGTCGCCTACACGCTGCCGCCACTGGCGGGCGCGGAGAAGGCTCGCCCCATCACGTTCGTCTTCAATGGCGGCCCGGGCGCGGCATCCGCCTATCTGCATCTCGGCGCACTCGGCCCGCGTGTCGTCGCGACCGGCGCCGATGGCCAATTCCTGCCGCCGCCGCAAAAGCTGATCGACAATCCCGACAGTTGGCTCGACATGACCGACCTCGTCTTCGTCGATCCGGTCGGCACCGGCTACAGCCGCGAGGCCCCCGGCCAGGACACGAAAGATTTTTGGGGCGTCAGCCAGGACGCCAGTTCGATCGGCGCTTTCATCCGGCTCTATCTCGCCCAGAACGGCCGCACCGGATCGCCGCTCTTCCTCGCCGGCGAAAGCTATGGCGGGTTCCGCGCGGCACTTCTCGCCAGGACCCTGCAGGAAGATGTCGGCCTGAGCCCCAACGGCATCGTGCTGATCTCGCCTGCACTGGAGTTCACGCTGGTGCTGCCCGACGAATTCCAGCCACTGCATTGGGCGCTGGAACTGCCCTCGCTGGCGGCGGTGCGCCTGCGCAGCGAAGGCCTCAGCGGCGAAGCACTGCGCGAAAAGCTCGCCGAGGTCGAAAAGTATGCGCTGGGCGACTACCTCACGGCTCTGACCGGCGGGCTGGAACAGGGCGGGCGGCTGGCCAGCCAGCGCGTGGCCGAGATCACCGGCCTGCCGCTCGACCTCGTGCAGCGCAATTTCGCCCGCATCCCGACCGGCCTGTTCGCGCGCGAATTCCAGCGCGCCAGTGGCAAAGTGCTCAGCCCGTATGACGGCACCATCGCCACCAGCGACATCGCCCCGGAGAGCGCCCGCAGCGCCGGCCCGGATCCGGTGCTCGACCGCAGCGTGCCGGCGCTGACCTCAGCCTTTGTCGGTTATGCGCGCGACGAGCTGAATTTTCGCACCGATGTCAGCTACCGGTTGCTCAATGGCGATGTGACCCACGCCTGGGACTATGGCGGCTCGCGGCAAGGCTATGCCGGGGTGATGGACGATCTGCAGCGGGCGCGCTCGCTCAACCCGGGGCTTGGCGTGGTGATCGTCAACGGTGACACCGATCTGGTCACGCCCTATCTGGCCTCACGCTATCTGGTGAGCCAAATCCCGACGCTGGGCGCGGCAAAACCCATCCGTCTCGACGTCATCGAGGGCGGCCACATGATGTATCTCAGGCCGGGCGGCCGGCGCGCCCTGAAGGAGGCCGCTTCGGAGCTCTACCAGGCAACACAGTGAACGGCGTGCCCATGCTGTCGGCCAGGCTGCGCCAACGCAAGCTTGCCACTGGCGTAGCGCCCCGCAGGCTTTCGCCCGTATAGCCTGCAATGGGAGCCTGATTGGGGCAGGCTTCTTCTTCGTCCTCTTGACAGCGCCGGACACGCCGCATGGCCGATATTGCCATTCTGGAAACCCGCGAAAGGGTGCTTGCCGGCATCCTGTTCACCGGCTGCGCCTATTTCCTGTTTTCGACGCAGGACGCCGCGATCAAGCTTCTGGTCGTCGGCATCAGCGTCTGGCAGATCATGTTCTTCCGCTCGATCGCTGTGCTTATCGGCTGTGCTGCAATCGGCGGACCGCCCATCTTTGCCGACACAATGCGCTCGCCCATCGTGCGGCCGATGCTGGTGCGCAGCGCCTTCACGCTCGGCGCCTGGCTCTGCTACTACAACGCGGCCCGCTCCCTGCAGCTGGCCGAACTCACCACCATCTATTACGCCGCCCCGATCATCGTCACCGTGCTGTCGGTGGTGATGCTTGGCGAAAAGGTGCCTCTGTTGCGCTGGCTGGCGGTGTTCATCGGCTTCGTCGGCGTCTTCATCGCCTGTGATCCCACTCGTCTCGGCTTGTCCGTGCCGATGCTCTTGGTACTGGCTGCGGCAGTGCTGTGGGGCATTGCCGTGGTGCTGTTGCGCAAGACGGCGCTGGCCGAGCGCACGCTGATCCAGCTTGTGCTCAACAATTTCTACTTCCTGGTGTTTTCCACGGTGCCGGCGCTGTTGGTCTGGCAGATGCCGGACTGGCGCCAGTTGCTGCTTTTGATCAGCGTCGGCGCGCTCGGCGGCGTGGCGCAATTTATGCTGTTCGAAGGCATGAAGCGGGCGCCGGTGTCGATCGTGGCGCCGTTCGAATACACCTCATTGGTCTGGGCCTTCGGGCTCGGCTTTGCGATCTGGGGCGACGTGCCGCGTCGCGAGGTGTTTCTGGGGGCGGCGTTGATCGTCGGCGCCGGCCTGCTGATCATCGGCAACGAGCATTTCCGCAAGCGGCTATGAGTACCCCGTGCTGACAGCATGGTGGCAGGAGAAGACGGATAGGCTGCTGAGATGACGGAAGCGCTCGACGGCCCAGGCACCACAGATACCGCTGCCGAGCGTACGCTCGGCATCATGCTGGTGGCGGCCTCGGCGGCTTTCTTCGCCCTCACCGGCGTGCTGACCAAATCGATCCACGCCGACCCGCTGACCATCACCTGCTGGCGCGGCTTTGTCGGCGCGATCCTGATCACCTTCTATGTGCTGTGGCGCCGGCGCCGCTCCGGCGGGCGGGAAAGCTTGCGGCTTGGCTGGCGCGGCTGGCTGCTGGCCCTTGAGGGCGCCGCGGCCAGCATCGCCTTCATCTCGGCGTTCAAATTCACCTATGTCGCCAATGTCGCTGTCATCTACGCCACCGCGCCCTTCATCACCGCGCTGCTCGCCTTCGTGCTGGTGCGCGAGCCGTTCCGGGCGCAGACGCTTGCCGCCGCCGCCGTTTCGCTGTGCGGCGTGGCGATGATGGTCGGCTCCGGCTTCGGCAGCGGTCATCTGTTTGGCGATGGGCTCGCGCTGCTGATGACCGCCGGCAGCGCGCTCTACATGATCATGGTGCGCGCCTTCCGCGACACGCCGGTGGTGTGGGCGGGCGCAGTCTCGGCGCTTCTGCTGTTCGTGCTCGGCTGGTTCGTCACCGACCCCCTGGCGATTTCTGCTCGCGACGCCGTGCTGCTCGTCGCCTTCGGAGGATCGTTCGCAGCGGCGTCGATCCTGTGGACCGAAGGCTCGCGGCTGATCCCTGCGCCTGAGTCCGGCCTTCTCGGTGCCGCCGAAGTGCCGTTTGCGATCCTGTTCGCCTTCCTGTTCCTCGGCGAGATCGCGCCGGCCGCCAGCCTGGTCGGCGGCGCCATAGTACTGTGCGCGGTTTTCGCCCATGCGGGGCGCGACTGGCTGGCCGCGAGAAAAAGTGCGGCAACCCAATAATTATTTTCCAAGTCATGGAACCATCATGCGGATCAGGCAGTTTTATGTGCGACGGGTCACCCCCAAGTCCCCCCAAACCCCTCGACCCGTCTTCCTCAAAGCCGACCGTAAAGGTCGGCTTTTTCTTTGGACATCAGCCGGCAAAGCCGGGCAAGGCGAGGTTGTCGCTGAGCAGGATGGCAAGATCGCGCGCCGGCCGCTCGGCGCCCTGGCCGAGTTTTATCGCGAATTGCGCTGTCGGCACCGGCGGCAGGGCGAATTCGCGCGGTGCTTCGGCAATGCCTGAATGGGCAAAGCGGGCGGTGCGCAAGGTCAGCGCGATGCCGGCATTGACCGCCGTGCGCAAGCCGGCAAGGCTGGCGCTGCCGGCGGCAATGCGGTAGCGGCGGCCGGCAGCATCGAGGGCCGCGAGTGCTGCTTCGCGAAAGCCGCAATAGGGGTCGAGCAGCGCCAGCGGCAATTCCTCTTCCCGCACGGCAAGCCCTTTTTGCGAGCACAGCCACAGCATCGGCTCACTGAACAGCCCGACTTCGTCATTGGCCGGCGTCTTGCGCATGACAACGGCCAGATCGAGCTGCCCGGCCTGCAGCGCCTCGCCAAGCTCGGCCGAACGGCCGACGCGCAGTTCGACCCTGACGCGCGGATGGCTGGTCGCGAAGGTGCGCAGCAGCTCCGGCAGGCCGCTATCAGCGAAATCCTGTGTCGTGCCGATGGCGACGCGACCAGCGGCACGCGCGCCCTTGAGCGCCAGCCAGGCCTCGCTGTGCACGGCAAGAATGCGGCGGGCATGACCGACAAGATCCTCGCCGGCCGGCGTCAGCCCGCGCCCGCGCCCCTGCGCCACCAGCAGCGGTTCGCCGACGATCTCCTCCAGGCGCTGCATCTGCGCGGTCACCGCCGAGGGCGAGCGGCCGACAACAGACGCAGCCTGAGCCAGCGAGCCGCCATCGACAAAGGCAAGGAAGGTTTTGAGCAGATCGGGATCGAGAGCTTGCATACTTCGATAATACAGAACCTTATGTTAGAGACAATTCGATTTTTTTGACCCAAAGATGGTGGCATTGTCTCTCCAACGCCGCTCAAACGAAGGAGAGAAAAGTGCCCATCATCAACATCAGCGTCACCGGTAAGCCCGACGCCAAGCTGTCCGCCAGAATCGCCAAGGAAATCACCGGCCTGACCGCAACCCATCTGCGCAAGGACCCGACGATCACCGCCGTCGCTGTCACCTATATCGACCCGCAGCACTGGTTCGCCGGCGGCAAGTCGCTGGCAGAGCATGGCGCCAATACTTTCTGGCTCGACATCAAGGTGGTCGGCGGCACCAACACCAAGCTGGAGCTGGAAGCCTATCTGAAGGCGATCTTTGAGGCCTTTGGTAAGTTGCTGGGTGGCGTGCACGAGGAAAGCTATGCCTTCGTGCATGAAGTCCCGGCCGCGGCGTACGGTTATGGCGGCAAGTCGCAGGAGTTCCGGTTCATCAGTGGGCGGCTGAAGGCCACGGCCTGATTGTTACCCAGCGGGAGGATGAAGCCTTGTATCAAGCGCGAAATCCTCCCGGAGATGCAAGCTATAAAGGCCTGCCGCCCGGTTGGGATCGAACACCAGGTTCCAGCTGTGCTGGGATACCGCGCTGGGGATCAGAAAGAACGGATGCTTTGCCAGCAGACCATCGCCGAACTGCTGCTGTCCCGCGCCCGGGATGCCGGGACGCAGCCAGTTCGCGTTCGGAATATCGTCGGTTTGGACCACATAAATCTCTGATGGATCGACGATGTCGAATGCCGTCAGCACGTGAGGGACAGTATCCAGCGTGCGAAACCCCTTGTGGACCGTCACCTCCAAGATGGCGGTCGATGGGTCGATGGACGCATATACGGCTCTGATCCCTTTGCTGTTCCACCTTCCCCCAAGCTTGAAGGCTCCTTCGCCACTGTCCCAGCTCGCCTTGAAGCGTCTGTGATCAAGCCTCCAGCCCAACAACTTCCCTGTTCCGAGGGAGCCCGGCCAAGGCATCACGCGTAGACACCATAGTCGAGCCGCTCAAGAAACTCCTGCACAAGCGCAGTGCCCGCCGCCGTGGCCAGCAGATCGATCGGCCGGCGATTGTCCAAACCCATGGCAGGCTCGATCATCCATTTTTCCGCGTCTTCCTGAGTCCCGAGCACGGACGTGGCCTTTGTCAGGAGCTTGGCGAAGTTCCAGGTTCTGGAACCTTGCTCCCGACTGAGGGTCTTGGAGTGATCCGATTTGTGCCGCTGAAATGTCCGCTCGCTCATGCCGAATGCGGTCTCAAACGCATCGGCGGGATCAATGACCATCAGATGCCTGACGAGGCTTTCGAGCGCCTGGCCCGGAATTCCATGCAGGATCATTTCATGTGCCTCAAGAGGACTGGCTACCGAGAATCCAAGAACCTTCCGTCCACCAAACAGGTCGACCATTCGTTCGAACTCCGGCTCCATATGTGGTGCCTCGGCAAAGCCCAGCGGGGAACTGGCCATATTACCTCTCCGTCACGTGTCGCTTTATTTACGACACGTGTCGCAACATTTCAAGGCCTGCGTTTGGGTCATTGCCTGGTGAGGTCAGGTGGAACACCGCTCTCTCGCACCCGCGCATTGACCTTGCCCCCCATTGCGCTACCCTCTGCTCTCCAAGCGGACGAAGAGCCGCATACCGGACCGTTGGGAGAGACGCGGCATGATCCTGACACTGGCGCTGCTTGCAGGCCTCGTGCTGGCCTGGCTGCTGATTGGCGCGATCGAGACGTTTCGTCTCGACCTGCGCTTTACCCAGGCGCTGCTCTATGTGCCGTTCAAGCTCGCCTACCGGATCGATGACCGGCGCATCCGCATTGCCCGCAACGCGCCGACGCCGGTGATCTATGTGGTCTCGCACCAGTCACGCTTCGAGCCGGCGCTGATGCTGTCGCTGCTGCGCGACGACACGCTGCACATTCTCGACGAGGCCTCGGCGCGCTCGCCCTGGATGGAGCCTTGGCGCGAGCTTGGCCGCACCATCGCCTTCAACGCCGAGCATCTCTTCGTCAGCCGGCGGCTGGTCAGGGTGCTGAAGGGTAAAGGCCGGCTTGCCGTCTATCTGCCCGATGACGTCGAGCCCGATGTGAAGACGTTTCGCCTGTTCCGCGCCGTCACCCGCATCGCCATGCAGGCCGACGCCCGCATCGTGCCGATCTTCGTCACCGGCTCGCGCGACCTGCCGGTTTCCTTGACGCCAAAGAACCGGGCGCCGCGCCACTGGTTCCCAAAACTCTCGATCAGCGTGCTGGAGCCAATGACGATTGCCGAACTGGTGGCGCGCAACCCCGACCAGGCTTCCAACACCAATGCGTTGTTCGACCGCATCGCCGAGGCGCGGCTTTATGGCAGCAACCTCGATCGCGGCCTGTTCCTGGCCATGCGCGATGCCGCGGATCGCACCGGCGCCTCGCACCCGATCATCGAGGATGTGATCAGCGGCTCGCTCAGCTATCGAAAAATGTTCATCGGCGCGCGCGTGCTCGGCCGCCGTTTCGAGGCGGTGGCGGCGCCCGGCGAAGCGGTCGGGGTTTTGCTGCCCAACGCCAATGGCGTGGTGCTGTCCTTCGTCGGCCTGCTCTCGGCCGGCCGGGTAGCGGCGATGATCAACTACACGGCAGGGCCGGCCAGCGTAACCGCCGCGGTGCGCACGGCAGTCATCCGAACGGTGGTTTCCTCGCGCGCGTTCGTCGAGAAGGCGGCGCTTGCCGACATCATCGCCGCGATCGAGGCCGGCGGCGCCAAAATGCTGTGGCTCGAGGATGTGCGCGCAAGCGTCACGACGCTGGAAAAGCTCGCAGCAGCGGTGCTCTGGCGGTTCCCGCTGCAGCGGCAGGATGCGGCCAAGCCCGCCGCAATCCTGTTCACCTCAGGCTCGGAAGGCACGCCCAAGGCCGTGGTGCTGTCGCACCGCAATCTCCACGCCAACGCCATGCAGGCCGAGGCGCGCATTACCATTTCGCCGTCCGACATCCTGCTCAACGTGCTGCCGGTTTTTCACTCTTTCGGCCTGACCGGCGGTACCATCCTGCCGCTGGTGACCGGGGTGAAACTGTTCCTCTACCCGTCACCGCTGCACTACAAGATCATCCCGGAGATCGCCCGCAAGGTGAAGCCGACCATCATGTTCGGCACCGACACTTTCCTTGCCAACTATGCCCGCACCGCCAAGGATGGCGATTTCTCAAGCCTGCGCTTCGTCGTCGCCGGCGCGGAAGCGGTGAAGCCGGAGACGCGGCGCGTTTATCGCGAGCGCTTCGATGCCTCGATCATCGAGGGGTTCGGGCTGACGGAGGCCGCTCCCGTCGTCGCCGTCAACACCGCCATCCATGGTCGCGACGGCACGGTCGGACGGCTGTTGCCGGCGATGCGCATGAAGCTCGAACCGGTCGAGGGTATCGAGGGTGCCGGCCGCCTGTGGCTCGACGGGCCGAATTTGATGATGGGCTACATGACCGCTGACCGGCCCGGCGAATTGCAGCCGCTGGACGGCTGGCACGACACCGGCGACATCGTCTCGGTCGACCGCGAAGGCTTCATCACCATTCGCGGGCGGGCAAAACGCTTCGCCAAGATCGCTGGCGAGATGGTGTCGTTGGGCGCCGTCGAGATGCTGGTGCAGTCGCTGTGGCCGGAAGAGCGCCACGCCGCGGTGGCGGTGCCGGACAAGAGGCGCGGCGAGCGCATCGTGCTGGTCACCACCGCCGACGACGCCGATCCGGAAGAACTGCGCGCCTTCGGCAAGAAGGCAGGTGCGGCCGAACTGATGGTGCCCAACGACATCGTCAAGGTCGAGGAGATCCCGGTGCTGGGTTCCGGTAAGACGGATTATGTCTCGACGCGGAACCTGGCGATCGAGAAGCTGGGGCTGGGCCTGGCGGCTTAGCGTATCTCCCTCCTTGAGGGGGAGATGGCCGGCAGGCCAGAGGGGGTCGCCTCGCGTGAAGCGCCGACGTCCTCTTCGCTCAAACGAGGTCGCGTCCGGGGCGTACCGACCCCCTCTGTCGCCTTCGGCGACATCTCCCCATCAAGGGGGGAGATAACAACTACCCAATATCCGACGGCGGCACTTTTTCGCCCTCGCGCTTGGCGCGCTTCGAATACGCCCGCACGCTGAAAGGCAGGAAGATGAGATAGCCTGCGACAGAGGCGGTCAGCGTGTACCAGGGATAGGTCATCAACAGCAGGACGTATAGAACGACCGCCAGGATGATCGGCAGCACCTTGTCGCCCGGCACTTTCAGGCTTTTGCCGGAATAGACCGGCAGCCGGCTGACCAGCAGGAAAGCGACCAGCACAGTGAAGCCGGTGGCGACGAATGCCGTCAGGCGGTCCGGCTCGAGACCGAGCCGGAGGAAGGACAGATAGAGCGGCAGCATAACCAGCACGGCGCCGGCCGGCGCCGGCACGCCGACGAAGTATTCGCTCTGCCAGATCGGCCGGTCATGGTCTTCGTCGAGCACGTTGAAGCGCGCCAGCCGCAGGCCACAGGCGATGGTGAACAGAAGAGCTGCGATCCAGCCGAAGGAGCCGGCGCGGTCGAGCAGGAAGGCGTAGAGCACCAGTGCCGGCGCGACGCCGAAATTGACGATGTCGGCCAGCGAATCCATCTGCGCGCCGAATTTGGATGTCGCCTTCAACATGCGCGCCAGGCGCCCGTCTATGCCGTCCAGGAAGGCGGCGAGCAGCACCATCACCACGGCCGGCTCGAAACGGCCCTCGAAGCCGAAGCGGATGCCGGACAGGCCGGCGCAGATGGCAAGTACGGTGACCAGATTGGGCAGCACCATGCGCATCGGAATCTCGCGGATGCGCGGGCCGCCGCTGCCATGGGCCTCGAACTTTTTGAACGGCGCGCCCACCGCTTACGAAATCCTGACGAGCGGGGTTGCGGAGACGCCGCCGAATTCGGCGAGCACGGTTTCACCTCCGACCGCCGTCTGGCCGACGGCGACGCGCGGCACCGCGGTCGAAGGCAGGAAGACATCGACGCGCGAGCCGAAGCGGATCAAGCCGAAGCGTTCGCCGATGGCGATCGAACCGCCGGTCTCGGCCCAGCAGACGATGCGGCGTGCCACCAGGCCGGCGATCTGCACGGCGACAACGATGCCGTTGGGACTGTCGATGACCAGCCCGTTGCGCTCGTTCTCCGAGCTTGCCTTGTCGAGTTCGGCATTCAGGAACTTGCCCGGCCGGTGCTCGATTTTGGTGATGCGGCCGCGCACCGGAGCGCGGTTCACATGGCAGGAGAAGACATTCATGAACACCGAGATGCGGGTCATTTCGGTGTTGCCGAGGCCGAGCTCGCGCGGTGGCACGGCCGGGCCGACCGCCGAGATGACGCCGTCGGCGGGACTGACCACCAGCCTGTCATCGACCGGGGTGACACGCTCGGGGTCACGGAAGAAATAGACGCACCAGGCGGTCAGGATCAGGCCGATCCAGAACAGCACCGAGGAGAAATAGCCGAGGAACAGCGTGCCCGCACCAAAGGCGGCAATGAACGGATAGCCCTCGCGATGGATCGGAACGAAGGCATTCTTGATCGAATCGACGAGGCTCATTGGCTGGAGCTCATGGGATGGGGGCGGTCCCTGTTTCAGGTCCGGCCTCAATACCGGAAAGGCTCCGCTGCCGCAACGCAACATTGGGCAAGGCCGCATCGTCCGCAGCCGGCAGGAACGGTGACGTGCTTGCCTGTCGGCTGCTTTGCCGCCAGCGTTCATACCGCCGCTGGCTCAGTGCGCGGCGAAAAGGCCGACCGCCCATGATGCCAAACACAGGCAAAGCGTACCTTGTTGCCATACGATTGGCAGCCATGGGTGCCGTTTTGACCGTATTCCTGGCAGCGAGCGACCACGCAGCGGCGCAAGGCAAGCCATCCTTCGATTGCGCCAAGGCCGCCAGCGTGGCGGAAAAGGCCATATGCGCCGATCCGACCCTGGCGCAGGCCGATGCCGAGGTCGAGAAGAATTATGCCGCGCTGCTGAAGAGGCTCGATGCTCATGCCGGCAAGGCGCTGCGGGACGACCAAAGCGATTTCATCGCCTATCGCGATCAGATCGCCGGTTTCAACGAGAACACGCCCAAGGACCAGCAGACATTCGATCTCGGCGAATTCCTGCATGACCGCGCGACCTTCCTGGGCGGCATCCGTAAGCCGGCCGATGGCGGCTTGATCGGCACATGGAGCAGCGTGCGCGGTAGCGTCGACATCAAGGCTGTTGGCGGAGGCAAGGTCGAGATCTCGGAAGAGGTCGTTTCCAATCCAGTCTCGGGAAGTGGGTCATGCGAGATCGACGGCACGGTCGAGAAGCGCAACACTCTGCGACTGGTCGACACCGACGACAACGACAACCCAACCGGTTTTGTCTTCACCTTTCGCCGCGATGGCGATGCGCTTGTCGTCGAGCAGAGCGGCACCGGCAAGGATGACAGAACGGAGCCGCCGTCATGCGGCGCCAACGGCCATGCCGATGGCACGTTCTTCCTGACCGAAAAACAGTAAACCCGCTGTCGGGGAACCACCCCCTCGCCCGTCCTTGGTGAGACAGCGCCGATCATGGCCCTTGCCATGATTGCGCTCCCAACAAGGAGTTTCCCCAAATGCAGAACCAAACGCGTCTTGTTGCCACCGGCCTCGCTTTCGGGGAATCGCCGCGCTGGCATAACGGACGCCTGTGGGTCTGCAACTGGGGCACCGGCGAGATCGTCGCCATCGATGCCGATGGCAACAGCGAGATCATGCTCAAAATACCGGCCATCCTGCCCTATTCCATCGACTGGTTGCCGGATGGGCGGCTGCTGATCGTCTCGGGCCAGGAAGGGCTTCTGTTGCGGCAGGAGGCGGATGGAAGCCTCGTCACCCATGCCGATCTTCGGACGCTGTCGAAAAGCCCGTGGAACGAGATCGTCGTCGACGGGCGCGGCAACATCTATGTCAATGGCGGCGGGCCGGCGCCGGCTGCGGGCGAGCATTTCGGGCCGGGCACCATCGTGCTGATCACGCCGGACGGCTCGGTTCGACAAGTGGCCGAGAACATCGCTTTCGCCAACGGCATGGCGGTGACGCCGGACAACAGGACACTGATCGTGGCGGAGTCGCATGCCAACCGGCTGACCGCCTTCGATATCGCGGAGGATGGCGGGCTTTCCAACCGCCGGGTCTGGGCCGATCTCGATGGCTTTCCCGACGGCGTCTGCCTCGATGCCGAAGGAACTGCCTGGTATGCGGATGTTCCCAACAAGCGCTGTGTGCGGGTGCGCGAAGGTGGCGAGGTCTTGCAGACAGTCGATGCCGATCGCGGCTGCTTTGCCTGCATGCTGGGCGGGCCGGATGGCACGACACTGTTCATCGTCGCCGCCGAATGGCGTGGTTTCGAGAACATGATCAGCGATGCCCGCACCGGCCAGGTGCTGAGCGTCGAGGCGCCAGCACCTGGCACGGGCTGGCCCGGCTATAGTTCAGGCAGACGCTGATAGTTGGCGATATCGGCCTTCACGCCCAGCCGGGCGATGGTCTCCTGCGGGTTGAAGCCCGCCCGCTCGTGGGCCGCCTTGACGATCGGCACGACATTGTCGACGGCCGCCTGGTTTTCCCATTCGACAATGGTGACGAGGTTGAATTCGCCCGGTCCCGAAAATTGCTCGAGCACGAAATCCTGGACGAAGCCCTGCTGCAGACGCAGCAATTCATGAGTCGCTCGAACTTTGCTGAGGATTTCTTCGCGGGCCTCGGCAGGAACGACGAATTTGTCGACCCTGAACACGGCTGCCTCGGCAAGTTTATCCATTTGAATCTGTCTCCGTTCTTGAACGACTTGGGTTCGGTGGCTCAGGAACGGGTTTGCGATCTCAACTTAGGTTGAGGTCAAGGGGAAATTTTCGGTGGTGATGATGGCGACGACGCTGCGTATCTCCCCCCTTGAGGGGGAGATGGCCGGCAGGCCAGAGGGGGTCGGTCGACTGGATGGGCCCCCTTGCGACCGATGAAGGTTAGCGCTCCACGCGCGGTGACCCCCTCTGTCGCCTTCGGCGACATCTCCCCCTCAAGAGGGGAGATTGGCGCTCGCCGCCTAGTTCACCTCCGAAGTCCTTCTGCGCACAACCACACCCAGCTCATCGCTCTCCCTGGCAATGCGCAGCCTCTCCTCGGCTTCCGTCGCTTCGCGCTGGCGGTCCCACATCGAGGCGTAGAGGCCGTGTTGGCGCATCAGCTCGGCATGGGTGCCGCGTTCGGCGATCTCGCCGTCCTTGAGCACGATGATCTCGTCGGCGGTGATCACCGTCGACAACCTATGCGCAATGACGATGGTGGTGCGGCCCTTGCTGACCAGGTCGAGGGCGGCCTGGATCTCCTGTTCGGTGTGGCTGTCCAGCGCCGAGGTCGCCTCGTCGAGCATCAGGATCGGCGGCGCCTTCAGGATGGTGCGGGCGATCGCCACGCGCTGCTTTTCGCCGCCCGACAGTTTTAGCCCGCGCTCGCCGACCATCGAGCGATAGCCATCGGGGAGGCGTTCGATGAACGGGCCGATCTGGGCAAGCTCGGCGGCTTTCTGCATATCCTCTTCGCTGGCGCCGATGCGGCCGTAACGGATGTTATAGGCGATGGTGTCGTTGAACAGCACGGTGTCCTGCGGCACCATGCCGATGGCGCCGCGCAGGCTCGCCTGCGTCACATCACGGACATCCTGGCCGTCGATCAGCACCTGACCGCCCTGGACGTCGTAGAAGCGGAACAAGAGCCGCGAAATCGTCGACTTGCCGGCGCCGGACGGGCCCACGATGGCCACCGTCTTGCCGGCCGGAACTTCGAAGGAGACGCCCTTCAGAATCTTGCGGCTGGGGTCGTAGGCGAAGTGCACGTCGCGGAACTCGACCTTGCCGGCTGTAACAGTGAGCGGCTTGGCATCCGGCTTGTCGGTGATTTCCTGCGGCACATCGAGCAGGTCGAACATCTGCTCGATGTCGGTCAGCCCCTGGCGGATTTCGCGGTAGATGAAGCCGATGAAATTGAGCGGCACCGAAAGCTGCATCAGCATGGCGTTGATGAAGACGAAATCGCCGACCGTCTGCGTGCCGGCCTGCACCTCCAGCGCCGACATGCACATGACGATGACGGTGCCGAGACCGAAGATGATGCCCTGGCCGAAATTCAGCCAGCCGAGCGAGGTCCATATCCTGGTCGCCGCCATTTCATAGCGCGCCATCGAACGGTCGAAGCGCTCAGCCTCCATACCCTCGTTGTTGAAGTATTTGACGGTCTCGTAGTTGAGCAGCGAGTCGATCGCCTTGGTGTTGGCATCGGTGTCGCTGTCGTTCATGTCGCGGCGGATCGAGATGCGCCAGTCGCTGGCGCGCACCGTGAACCAGACGTAGAGCCACACCGTGGCCGCCACCACGACCACATATTTCCAGCCATAAGTGTAGGCGAAGATGCCGGTGGTCAGCGCGAATTCGAGGATGGTCGGCGCCGTGTTCAGCATGATGAAGCGCACGATCGTCTCGATGCCCTTGGTGCCGCGCTCGATGATGCGCGACAGGCCGCCGGTGCGGCGCTCGAGGTGAAAGCGCAGCGACAACTGGTGCATGTGAACGAAGGTGCGGAACGCAAGCTGGCGCACCGCATACTGGCCAACACGGGCAAACAGCGCATCGCGCAGCTGGTTGAAGCCGAGTTGCACCAGCCGCACGACATTGTAGGCGACGACCAGCATCACCGGCGCCAGCAGGAAGGACGGCAGCGGCGGCGGCGATTTGGCGTCACCGGCCAGAGAATCGGTCGCCCATTTGAAGAAGTACGGCCCGGCAACCAGTGTCAGCTTGGCAACGACCAGAAGCAGCGTTGCCCAGGTGACGCGTGCCCTGAGATCGGCGCGGTCGGCCGGCCACATATAGGGCCACAGATTGCGCAAGGTGCTGAAGGTCGAGCTATCGGAAACGGTTTTTTCTGCCACTTGTCTTGCCTTTTGGGTGAGAAATCAGCGGCCGGAGCAGCAGGAATTGACGAGTGCGGTCAGCGATGCGGAAACGTCGGCGAGCGCGGCGCGGTCGAGTTGATAGCGCGAGCGCTGGCGGTCGGGCTCGAAGCGGACCAGCCCGGCTTCGACCAGGATCTTCAGATGCTGGGACACGGTGGACTGCGCCAGATCGAGATGATCGACCACCTCGCGGCAGCAGCAGGAATTGCTGGCCGAGAGATGTCTAAGGATCTCGATGCGCGCCGGGTGCGAGAGTGCGGCGAAGCTCGCGGCAACGGCGCGGCTTTGGGGCGGTGCGCAGTTTGCGTGGTCTGGTTCAGTGAGCGAGTCTGCCATCGTTCATCGGCGATAGACGATGAACGGGTGCGTGGCAAGCTAACCCGATGGGTAGAGCGACCTAATCTCCCCCCTCGAGGGGGAGATGTCGCCGAAGGCGACAGAGGGGGTCGGTACGTCCTGATGCAACGTCGTTTGCAGCAAAGAGAAGGTCGGCGTTCTATGCGCGGCGACCCCCTCTGGCCTGCCGGCCATCTCCCCCTCAAGGGAGGAGATCAAGCGCTCGGCCGCTACTGCGTCTTCACCGGCGCCGTTGTCACCTGCTCGCCCATCGCCTTGAGGTCGGCGGCTTCGCCTTCCTTGGACTTTTCCGGAACCTTGAACACCTGCCCCGGCCAGATGCGGTCGGGATCGCTGATCTGGTCCTGGTTGGCGAGATAAATGGTCGAGAAGCGCACACCGTGACCGTAGACGCGCCGTGAGATCCGCCACAGCGTGTCGTGCCTGCGGATGATGACCGCGCCGTCTGCATGTTCGAGCTTTGGCGCCACCGTCTCGGGCAGGTCGGGCGTTGCCGCCGCGACGACGGCTGGAGCCTCAGCGGCGGGCGCTGCCGGTGCGGCTGGTGCGGATGCGGCAGCAGCCGGTGCGGGCTTCGCAGGGGCAGCCGCGATAGTGGCTGGCGCCGCAGGCTTCGGAGCGGCCGGTGCTTCGGCAGCAGCCGGTGCGGCCGGCTCAGCAGGGTTTGCTTCGGCGGGCTTGGTCTCGGTGGGCTTGGCCTCCGCGGGCGCCACGGCGGCGATCGCTTCGCCGGGTTCGCGCTCGAACGGCACGGCGGCGCGGGCCACGACCTTCACGCCGTCGGCGTCGAGACCGTCGACATGGATGGTGTAGCTGCCGACCGGGATGTCGCGCGTCGCCTCGACCAGGAAATGACCGTCGGGCGAGGTCACCGCATCGCCAAGCAGGATATCATTGGCATAGGCGCGCACCTTGCGGCCGGCGTCAGCCAGACCGGCGACGAAGATCTTGTTGCCGTCGATCTCGACCGCCTCGACGACGATCTTGGGTGCAGCCACGCCTGCCGCCGGCGGCGCTGCAGGTACTGCTGGCGCTGGAGGGGCAGTTGCGGCTTCCACAGCCGGAGCAGCAGGTGCTGTTTCAGCGGGAGCGGCAGGCGCTGCCGTGGCCACGGCAGGCGCAGCCGTAGCAGGCACCTCAGCGGCCGGGGCAGCGGCCTGATCGCCGGCGGCCGGTGCCGCGGGCTTGGTCTCAGGCGCCGGGACGCTAAGCAGCTCGGCCGGCTTGCCGGGTTCCTCGACCATCGCCAGCACCTGGCCGGCGGCGTCCTTGGGAACCGAAACGACGGCGGTCTGCACGGAAGGGGTAACCACATCGCCGGCCGTCGCGCGCAACGCAATCGTATAGTCGCCGGGCTTCAGCGGATCGTCGAGAACGATGACGAAGGCGCCGTCCGGACCGGCGACAGTCGAGCCAAGCACCGAGGAGCCGTTGAGGATCTCGATCTTCGAATTGGGCGCAGCATTGCCGGCAACGACGATCGAGCCGTTGCTTTCGACGCGCACGACGTCGAAGCTCGGCGCAACCGGGCCGGCCGCGGCCGGCGCTGGGGTTGTTGGGGCAGCAGCGGGCGCGGCAGGTGCCGCCGGAGCCGCAGCTTCGGTCGCGGGAGCCGTTGCGTCGGCAGGCGCGGGTGCTGCGGGAGCCTTGGCATCGGTGGGCGCGGCGGGCGCCGGCGGCAGCCTTCCCTCGGTCCCCGGATCGGCCGGCTTTTCAGCCGGCGGCGTCAGCGATGCAATCGCCGCAGGCGGCGTGGGATTCAGATACGGGTCGAGTGCGCCCGATACATAGGCGGTTCCGACGACCGCGACGGTCCCACCCGCCGCGAACAGAAACGCCTTCAATGGATTAACAGCCATATTTCCCCTACCCCTTAGCCACCTGAAGCCGGTCTAGCGTGTTTTGCCGGCACCGACAAGAAAAAGCCCGGGCTTGTCAGCCCTTGGGGCTTGACCCCGCATTCAGACCCAATCACCAATCACGAATGAACACGATTCGATCCGTCTGCGTCTATTGCGGCTCGTCTCCGGGCCGCGATGAAATCTATGCCAAGGCCGGGCACCTGCTTGGCCGCTCGCTCGCCAAAGCCGGCCTGCGGCTGGTCTATGGCGGCGGCACCAAAGGCATTATGGGCGCAGTCGCCGAAGGCGCGCTCAAGGCCGGCGGCAAGGTAACGGGCATCATTCCGCGCTTCCTCATCAACAAGGAGGCGACCGAAACCGCGCTTGACCGGCTCGACGAGTTGCTGATCACCGACAACATGCACGAGCGCAAGCACAAGATGTTCGAGAAATCCGACGCCTTTGTGGCGCTGCCCGGCGGCATCGGCACGGTCGAGGAAATCGTCGAGATCATGACCTGGGGCCAGCTCGGCCATCACCGCAAGCCGATCGTCTTCGCCAACGTTCAAGGGTTCTGGGATCCGATGCTGGCGCTGCTCGACCATATGGCCAGCGAAGGCTTCATCCACACCGCACAGCGGGTCAGGCCGCTGGTGGTCGAAGACCCCGAGGCAATCGTCGCCGCCATCATGGTGGCGGGGTCGTCGGTCGATGCCCCGACGGAAGGCGTGCAGTCGGTGATTGATAAGATGTGATAGTGAATAGTGAGAGAGGCCCCGCTGCCCATCACGCCGTAGCGCGAAGATCCTCGACGATAGTGCCGGAGGCAGCGACCTCCGCTTCATGGTCCGGCTCCCGCCAGGTCTCGGCGAGACCCGCCGCATACCAGTCCTGCATCGCCGGCAGGCCGAGCAATTGCGCGGGATAGGCGGCAGCAGCACCTTCGAAAGACAATCCATAGGACTGGACGCGGAACGCCACCGGGGCGAAGAAGGCATCGACTGCGGTGAAATGGCCGCCGGCAAGGAACGGCCCGCCGAACCGGGCAAGGCCATCGTTCCAGAGATCGCCCAAACGGAACAGATCCTGCTTAAGCGCGTCCGACATCGGCAACGGTTTTACCCGCAAGCCGCAATTCATCGGGCATGCGCCGCGCAAGGCCGTGAAACCAGAATGCATTTCGGCGGCGGCCGAGCGCGCCCAGGCTCGCGCCTTGGCCTCGGCAGGCCACACACCATGGTGGCGCTCGGCGAGATACTCGGCAATAGCCAGCGAATCCCAGACAGCCCAGCCGTCATCCACCAGGCAAGGCACGCGCCCGCTGGGCGAGAACGCCCGGTAGAGATCGAAACTAGGCCCGGTCGGAAACGGCGTCAATTGCTCCTCGAACGGAATGTCGAGGGTGCGCATCAGCAACCATGGCCGCAGCGACCATGACGAATAGTTCTTGTTGGCGATATGCAAGGCTCCCTACTTCGGGGCCAACGCCACCGGGCGGATTTCACGGCCACGAAACATCGACCAGGAATACATCGCCAATGCCGCCCAGATCAGCGCGAAGGCAATTGCTTGCGTGGTGCCGAACGGCTCGTCGAAAATCAGCACGGCGATCAGGAACACCATGGTCGGTGCAATGTACTGCATGATGCCGATGGTGGAGAGGCGCAGAAGCTTGGCGCCGAAGGCGAACAGAAGCAGCGGCACCGAGGTGACTGGGCCGCAGCCGATGAGCAAAGCCATATCGGTGCCGTTGCTGGAGATGAAATGGTCCTGGCCGTTGACGACCAGGAAGACGATGTAGGCAAGCGCCGGCACCGACAGCAAAAGCACTTCGAGCAGAAAGCCCTGGCTCGGGCCGATCGGCAGCGTCTTGCGGAAGAACCCATAGGCAGCGAAGGAAAACGCCAGCGCCAACGACACCCAAGGCAATTTGCCGGCATCGACGGTCAGAACGGCAACTGCGACCGCCGCCAGCAACACGGCCGCGATCTGCAGCCGGTCGAGCTTCTCGCCGAGCAACAACGCGCCGACGACGATGCTAACTAATGGGTTGATGTAATATCCGAGCGCGGTCTCGACGGTGCGGTCGACCGAGATCGCCCAGACATAGATGGCCCAATTGACGGAGATCAGGGTCGCCGTCAACGCCGCCATGGCGATGCTGCGTGGTGAGCGGATTGCCGCCTTGAAATCGGCGGTCCGACCGGCCCAGACCAGCACCGCGGCGGCAATCGGCACCGACCAGATAATGCGGTGGGCGATCACCTCGATCAGCGGCAAATGCGCGACCGCCTTCATGTAGAAGGGCAACAGCCCCCACAAGAGATAAGCGCCGAGCGCGAGGAGAAAGCCGCTGCGGGCTTTGGAGTCGGCGTCGGGCTGGATCGTGTCGCTGGCCATGGCAAACGCTATGGCCCAGTGGGCCATCCAAAACCATCGCAAAATTATGATGGATCAATGGACTTCCGCTGATGGTTCAAGGGGCGCGGCCAGTTCCTCGCCCCACTTCGGGGGGCGAGGAACCCAAGTCCTGCAAGCTTACTCCGCCGCGACCAATCCCGCCATGTCGCGGTTCTTCATCAGCTTGTAGACGATCGAATCCATCAGCGCCTGGAAGGACGCATCGATGATGTTTTCGGATACGCCGACCGTCCACCAGCGGGCGCCGGTGCCGTCATGCGATTCGATCAGGACGCGGGTGATCGCCTCGGTGCCGCCATTGAGGATACGCACCTTGAAATCGGCGAGCTCCATGTCGGCGATCTCGCTCTGGAATTTGCCGAGGTCCTTGCGCAACGCGATGTCGAGCGCGTTGACCGGGCCGTGGCCTTCGGCCACCGACATCTTCTCCTCGCCCTCGACCATCACCTTGACGATGGCTTCGGAGACCGTCTTCAACTGGCCGTTGGCATCGAAGCGGCGCTCGACCATGCAGCGGAACGAAGTGACGTTGAAGAACTCCGGCAGGCCGTGCAGCATTTTGCGCGCCAACAGCTCGAAGGAGGCATCGGCCCCCTCATAGGCGTAGCCCTCGGCCTCGCGCTCCTTGACCACCGAGATCAGCTCATCGAGACGATGGTCGTCTCTGGGCACATCGATGCCGCGCCGCTTCAGCTCGGCGAGGAAATTGGCCTTGCCGCCCTGGTCCGAAACCATAACGCGGCGGCGGTTGCCTACCGCCTCGGGCGGCACATGTTCATAGGTCGCCGGCTCCTTGGCCAGTGCGGAGGCATGGATGCCGGCCTTGGTGGCGAAGGCTGAGGCGCCGACATAGGGCGCCTGCGCTTCCGGAGCGCGGTTCAGCAATTCGTCGAAGGCGCGGGAAAGCCGTGAAATACCGGTCAACGCTTCAACCGAGATGCCAGTTTCGAAGCGATCGGCGAAAGCCGGCTTCAGCGCCAGCGTCGGCACGATCGAGACCAGATTGGCGTTGCCGCAGCGCTCGCCGATACCGTTCAGCGTGCCTTGGATCTGGCGCACGCCGGCCTCGACGGCGGCGAGCGAATTGGCCACCGCCTGGCCGGTGTCGTCATGGGCATGGATGCCGAGATGGCCGCCCGGAATGCCTGAAACAATGACCTTGTCGACGATGGCGCGCACTTCCGAGGGCTGCGTGCCGCCATTGGTGTCGCACAACACCACCCAGCGCGCGCCGGCATCATAGGCGGTCCTGGCGCAGGCCAGCGCATAGTCGGGATTGGCCTTGAAGCCGTCGAAGAAATGCTCGCAATCGACCATCGCTTCCTTGCCGGCGGCAACAGCTGCTTCGACCGACGCGTTGATCGAGTCGAGGTTTTCCTCATTGGTGCAGCCGAGCGCAACGCGGACATGATAGTCCCAGCTCTTGGCGACGAAGCAGATGGCGTCGGACTTGGACTGCACGAGCGCCGCCAGCCCGGGGTCGTTGGACGCCGACACGCCTGCCCGCTTGGTCATGCCGAAGGCGACGAACTTTGCCTTAGCCGTGCGCTTCTGCAGGAAGAAGGCGGTGTCGGTCGGATTGGCGCCGGGATAGCCGCCTTCGACATAGTCGATGCCGAACTCGTCGAGCAGCTTGGCAATCGCGATCTTGTCCTCGACGGAAAAATCGATGCCCGGCGTCTGCTGGCCGTCGCGGAGGGTTGTGTCGAAGAGATAGAGGCGTTGTTTTGTCATGATGGCAAGGCGCTTGAGCACCCCCCTCTGTCCTGCCGGACATCTCCCCCGCAAGGGGGGAGATCAGCAGCTTTGCCGACGGTGCTGCTCTTGCAACGTCGCCGATTGGCGAAAACGGCGGCGAAAACCAATCTCCCCCCTTGCGGGGGAGATGGCCGGCAGGCCAGAGGGGGGTGTGACGGGACGCCGTGCATCAACTATTTCTTCCCCGCAAACCCATCCGTCGCGCGTATCAGCCGATCCAGAATCCCCGGCTCCGAATAGGCATGGCCGGCGCCTTCGATGAGGTGGAAATCCGCCTTCGGCCAGGCCTTGTGCAGGGCCCAGGCATAGCGCGCCGGGCACGGCATGTCGTAGCGGCCGTGGACGATTGTGCCGGGAATATCCGCGAGCTTATGGGCATCGCGCAGAAGCTGCCCCGCCTCCAGCCAGCCGGCGTGGACGAAATAGTGGTTCTCGATGCGGGCAAAGGCGATGGCGAAGTCGTCCTCGCCGAACTTGTCGCTGGTCTCCGGCTCCGGTAGTAGCGTGATCGTCTCACCTTCCCACAGGCTCCAGGCAAGGGCAGCTTCCATCTGCGCATTGCGGTCGGAGCCAACAAGCCGTTTGCGGTAGGCGGCCATCATGTCGCCGCGCTCGGCTTCAGGGATCGGCGCCTGGAAACGCTCCCATTTGTCGGGAAACATTTCGGAGACGCCGAACTGATAGTACCATTCGAGTTCGGCGCGGGTCAGCGTGTAGATACCGCGCACGACAAGCTCGCTGACGCGATTAGGATGCGTCTCGGCATAGGCCAGCGCCAGCGTCGAGCCCCACGAGCCGCCGAACACCAGCCATTTTTCGAAGCCGCACATCTCACGCAGCCGCTCGATGTCGGAAACCAGGTGCCAGGTGGTGTTGGCCTCGAGCGAGGCATTGGGTGTCGATTTCCCGCAGCCGCGCTGGTCGAACAGGATGACGTCGTAAAGCTTCGGGTCGAACAATTGCCGATGTTTTGGCGAGAAGCCGCCGCCAGGACCGCCATGCAGGAACACGGCCGGCTTGGCGCCCCTGGTTCCGGAGCGCTCCCAATAGATATGATGGCCGTCGCCGACATCGAGCATGCCGGACTCGAAGGCCTCGATCTCGGGATAAAGAGTACGAAGTTCACTGTTCATTTCATTGCTCATATCTTCAGGCCGTGCGCGGGCCAGTCCGTGGTTTCGTGGTCGGGATGCTGGAACGAGATGATCTGCTCCTGGCGGGAGTAGAAATCCGGATCCTGATGCACGGGCTGGTCGAAGATCGTTTCCACCCAAGGCAATCGGACCGCGTAGTTGACCTGGATCTGCGGCGCCAGATCGGAGCGGTCGTCGAAGGCGCCGATGGCGATCTCCAGTGCGCCAGGTTGGCGATAGGTCAGCGGTGTACCGCAGCGGGCACAGAAGCCGCGATCGATGTTGACCGACGACTGGAAGTAGGTCGGCTCCTCGCGCACCCATTCGACGCCATCCTTGGGCACTGTCACCAGGGCGCCGAAAAACGACCCGAACTGTTTCTGGCACATGCGGCAATGGCAGATGGACGCCCGGCCAAGCTTGCCCTTGATGCGGAAACGCACGGCGCCGCACTGGCAGCCGCCGGTTCGAACTTCATCGGTCATAACTTTTCCTCTGGCGGCCATTGTTCGGTGTCATGATCGGGATGCTGGTAGGAGACAAGCTCGGCAAGATAAGGCGCCGACGACATGTCGGCCATCGTGTCCTCGCCCGGCAATTGCGGAAGGGTGTCGACATAAGGCAGTTTTGCCTCGGTGCCCCACTGGATCAGCGGCACGATATCAGCCGGATCGTCGAAGGCGCCGATGGCGAGGCCGATGCCGTCGGGCGCGGTAAAGGTCAGCGGCGTGCCGCAATTCGCGCAAAAGCCACGATCGACATGGCTGGACGAGGCGAAATATTTCGGTTCGCCGCGCGTCCAGTCGAGTTTGGCGCCACGCACCGAGACCAGGGGTGCGTAAAATGAGCCGAACGCCTTCTGGCACATGCGGCAATGGCAGATCGAGGCGTCACCCAGCGCACCCTCGACGCGAAAGCGCACCGCGCCGCACTGGCAGCCGCCGGTGTAGATCGGCCGGTTGTCGAGGCTCATGGCGTCTCACTCCGTTTCATAGTCATTCGGGCGCATGGCAGACGGCCTCGACATTGTTGCCGTCGGGATCCAAGACGAAGGCGCCGTAATAGTCCGGGTGATAATGCGGGCGCAGCCCCGGCCCGCCATTGTCCTTGCCGCCGGCGGCGAGCGCCGCGGCATGGAAGGCGTCGACCTCGGCGCGGCTGCGCGCGGTGAAGGCGACGTGCTGATGGGTCCTCGGCCTGTCATCGCTGGCCTGCAGCCAGAACACCGGCCGGTCGCGGCCATAGCCACCGACCTTGGCGCCGCCGGTATATTCCAGTGGCACCATGTAGATCAGCGAGGCGCCAAGCGGCGCTATCGCCTGGTCATAAAAGGCTTTCGACGCGTCGAAGTCGGCGACATTGATGCCGAGATGGTCGATCATGCAACAAGCTCCTCCCTTGCTGGCGCCGGCACGTCGGCGCCGGCCAAGCCGGCCCCGATGACGATGTGCTGGCAGGCATTGTCGATATCGCGGATGACGTCGTCGTTCCAGAAGCGCAGGATGGTCCAGCCACTGGCACTCAATTGAGCGCTGCGTGCCTTGTCGCGTTCTGCATCTTCTACGTCGGCATGCTGACTGCCATCAACCTCGACTACGAGGTGGTGGGCCGAACAGGCGAAGTCGACAATGTAGGGTCCAATCGGTACCTGTCGGCGAAAGCTCATCCCCATCAGCCGGTGAGCCCGCAACTCATTCCACAGTTTCAGCTCGGCATCGGTCATGACGCGACGCATGGACTTTGCATTCTTGCGCTGACGCGATGGAACGAGGTCGTGACCCATGCTCAGGCCACTCCGCGCTGGCGATTAGCGAAAACCGAGGCGAGAGCTGATCTCCCCCCTTGCGGGGGAGATGTCCGGCAGGACAGAGGGGGGTGCTGTCCCGCCAGCGTCTCAACCGGCAGCCATTGCGTTCTCAGAAAGTGGCCGAAATGAAAGTGGGCAAGAAGGAACGCTGGCGTTCCTTCACACCCCCCTCTGTCCTGCCGGACATCTCCCCCGCAAGGGGGGAGATTGGCTGTCGCTGCCGCCTTCGCCAATCTTACAACGGTGTCTCGCGCCACCCTCACCGCTTCACCTCCCACGTCGTCACGCGTTCGTTGGTGACAGGATCCTTGCCGTCCTTCAGCTGCACGCCTTGCTCCAGAAGCTCGTCGCGGATGCGGTCGGCCTCGGCCCAGTTTTTGGCGGCGATGAACTCCAGGCGCTGCGCGATCGACTTGGCAACGCTGTCCTCATCCACGGCGGCCGCGCCGATATCGAAGCCGAGGAACAACAGCGATGCCTTCAGCGATGCGGCCGCTTCGTTGCCCTCCGCGGCCTCACCGACAAGCTGCGTGAGCTGCTGGAAGGCGGCATAGGTGGCGAGGTCGTCAGACAGCGCCGCCACAACCTCCGCCGGAACTTGCCCTGCCGACGGGGCGAGATCGGCGGCGCGCTTCCATTTGCGTAGCGTATTCTCGGCCTCTTCCAGCTTGCGTACGGAAAAGTCGATCGGCTCGCGGTAATGCGTCATCAGCATCGCCAGCCGCAGCACCTCGCCCGGCCATTTGCGGCCGCCGAAAGTGTCGGTCTCCAGCAGTTCGGCGATCGCGTAGAAATTGCCGACGCTCTTCGACATTTTCTGGCCCTCGACCTGCAGGAAGCCGTTGTGCATCCAGACATTGGCCATGACGTCGGTGCCGTGGGCGCAACGCGACTGGGCGATCTCGTTCTCATGGTGCGGGAAGATCAGGTCGAGGCCGCCGCCATGGATGTCGAAGACGTCGCCGAGATAGGCGGCCGACATGGCCGAGCACTCGATATGCCAACCGGGCCGGCCCCTGCCCCATGGGCTGTCCCAGCCGGGCTCCTCCGGTGACGACAATTTCCACAGCACGAAATTCCCCGGGCTCCTCTTGTGAGCGTCGACGGCAATTCGCGCACCGGCCTGCTGTTCGTCGAGATTGCGCTTCGACAGCTCGCCATAATCCGGCATCGAGGCGGTGTCGAACAGCACTTCGCCGGCGGCGACATAGGCGTGGCCGCGTTCGATCAAACGTTCGATAAGGGTGATCATGTCAACCTTGCCGTCGGCGCGGCGCGCGACGAACTCGGTGGCGCGCGGCTCGACCGTCGGCGGCAAGCAGCCGAGTGCGGCGACATCCTTGTGGTACTGGTCGGCGGTTTTTTCGGTAACGCGGCGGATCGCCTCGTTGAGCGTCAGGCTTCCCGACGCGATCTCGGCGCCGAAATCGCGCAGCGCACGGGCGTTTATCTTGTCGTCGACATCTGTGATGTTGCGCACATACGTGACACCAGCCTCGCCATAGAGGTGACGCAGCAAACGGAACAGCACGTCGAAGACGATCGCCGGACGCGCATTGCCGATATGGGCAAAGTCGTAGACGGTTGGGCCGCAGACATACATGCGCACATTCGACGGGTCGATCGGGACGAACACGTCCTTCGTCCGCGTTAGCGTGTTGTAGAGGCTGAGACCCTTCGATGCGTCAGACATGCGTGCCCTTCCGGTCCGTTAAGTTCTGGAGAGAGCCTTACCTGTGCCAAGGCACAAATCGGGCTCCAGCCTGCTGGCCGGGGCGTTTGTCCACTCTGGGGAAAGATGAGGCGAAAACGTCCGGACCAGCGCGAAGCTAGCCAATAATGCAAATGCCACAAATGGCGAAAAACGTTTTCATCGGCGGCTTTATCGCCTTGGCCGGTGTTGCCGTCAAGTCGCAACTTCCGGCAAAAGCATCGCTGGTTCATAGGTCAGGAGCCGCTGAAACATTTTATTAAACATGTCGGCACAGTCATGAAACATTCGCCGGCTAGTTCACCATAGGTCACGATTCGGTCAGATTCGGCCGGCAAACGCAGACACGGAAATGTTACAGGGAAGAGATCGATGTCACGAACCAAGCAGGAATCGAGCCGCGCCAAGCAACCGGCGCTCGCCAACCACTACCGTGCGATCGGCCCGGCCGCGATCGTCGCCGCCCTTCTCCACACCGCGAAGAATAAAAAGCCGGCGCCGAAAATCACTTCGCCCCGCGCTGCCTGAACAGGCATCGTGCCGGCCGCCGACAAGGCGTGCGCCGGAACGGAAGGCTGAGGCGCCTATAGCGCGCCTGAAACAACAGCTCTTCCTATTGAGCAGGTTCTTCCCGAAGACCGGACCTGGCTTCTTGGGAACGCGCTCTAAAACAGCGTCATCTGACTGTCGTCCGCGCCGGGCTTCTGGCGCCTGACCTTGCCGGGCTCGACGATGCCCATGTCCTGTATCTCCGGCCCGGTGTTGGCGACCTTGTTGACGAGGTCGGAGACCGGAATTGCCTCGAAGAAATCGGGCAGCGCGGGTTTGAGCAGGTCGGCCACGACGCGCGGTTCGAGCGTGCGGCAGTCCAGCCAGCGGGCGAAATCTTCCGGCGCGATCACCACCGGCATCCGGTCATGGATATGGGCGATGCTGGCATTGGCGTTGACGGTAAGAATGGCGCCGGTGTCCATTTCCGAACCGCCCGGCTCGGCATAGGTTTCAATCAGCCCGGCAAAGGCGATCAACCCGCCATGCCGCGGCCGTATCCAGTAGGGCTGGCCCTTCTTGCCGCTGCCGGATTGCTGCCACTCATAGAAGCCGGAGGCCGGCACCAAGGCACGGCGATGGCGCATGGCGGCTTTGAACGAGGCTTTTTCAATGGCGCCTTCCGAACGCGCGTTGATGAGCAGCGGAAATTCCCTGGTGTCCTTGACCCAGGTGGGGATCAGCCCCCAGCGCACCAGCATCGCCTGGCGATCCGGGAACTTCGAGCCCGGCATGCGCGGCGGCCCCGACAGCGCCATCAGCACCGGCTGCGTCGGCGCGATGTTGTAGCGGGCCGGAAAATCCTCCAGCTCCGCCAGGCCGAGCAAGGCGGCGGTCTGGTCGGGCGTCGCGGTCAGGGCAAAGCGTCCGCACATTGGCAAGCTCGATGAATTGATCCGATCGCGAACGTGGCGATGGAACCGGCGCTGCGCAACCGCTAAAGCTGCTCGCTGCCAGCCGGTCCACAGGGTGGGCCTCACATAAGCGGATCGATATCGATGAACGAGCAGCGCAAGACACTTCCCGCAGTCTCGGTCGCCGTCGTGCGCGGCAGGACGGTGCTGCTGGTCAAGCGGGCGCGGCCGCCGTCGCAGGGGCTTTATGCCTTTCCCGGCGGCAAGGTCGAGCCCGGCGAGACGCTGCAAGAAGCAGCGTCGCGCGAATTGCTGGAGGAAACCGGGCTGCGGGCGCAGGACTATCGTCCGCTTCGCGACATCCACATCGACGGCAGCGGCGAGAATCACCCGGTCGACTATCTGCTGACCGTGTTCGGCGCCGTTTATGCCGGCGGCGAAGCGACGGCCAGCGACGATGCCGAGACCGCCGCCTTCTATAGTCTTGATGAAATGGCGACGCTGCCGCTCGCGGGTGACGTCGTGGAGGTGGCTGAAGAGCTTTTGGCCTGAAGCAAACCGGTATCCGCCCCTCCGTGAATCGCCTTGCAGGCGACAAAATGTTTCGCCAGATAGACTTATGACCCGCACCTCGCTGTTCCTTGCCGCATGCCTCGCCGCCGCCACGGCTGTTGGCGTGCAGCCGGCGCTGGCCGCCGAGTCGCCGTTCGAGCCCGGGCTGATGCGACTGGCCGAGGTGCTGGGGTCGCTGCATTTCCTGCGCAATCTGTGCGGCGAAAAGGGCGACCAGTGGCGCACCGAGATGGAAAAGCTGATCGATTCGGAAAATCCCGATCCGGAGCGGCGTGCCCGCTTCATCGCCAGCTTCAACCGCGGTTACCGTTCCTTCGGCGGCACCTATACCCAATGCACGCCGTCAGCGACCGAAGCCATCAGCCGCTACATGAAGGAAGGCGAGACGCTGTCGCGCGACATCGCCTCGCGTTACGGCAACTGACGCGTGCCAGACGGCGTTTAGCCAACGCCTTTTCGAGCATCCGCCTTGTATCCACGGCACGTTGATGCAATCTTGGTGTTGCACTTGCGCAACAGTATTAACGAAACGTTAGCGCGCGAATGCGGAATTAACTCAAACTGAAGGTTTTCATCCCGCTCACCGGTCTAATCGGCTAAGTTTGAATCGGACCGAACGCAGGCGACGAAATTTGTAAAGACGATCAAAAAAATGTCGTATTTACAGATACTTACTTAGCCTGCGTGAGATAGGGGCAGCCCAAGCCGGATCCGACCCGTCGGACCGCCGCTTGAAAAGGTGGACATCGCAAATGGAACATGGCGTCAACGACATCGACGCGCTGGTCAGGGAAGAAAAGCGCCTGACCGCGGTGGAAAGCCATAGCGAGGCCTGGGCGGAAGGTCTGTCGGCCGGCATAGAACCTGAAATCATCGCCGAGGCAGCGCTTGAAACCGCGTTCGGCGAGATGCTGCGAGCCAATGGCGAAACCTCGGCCCTTGCCCTGCTCGATCGCATGCGTGAAAAGGTGATCGCCGGCGCCTTCGAGCCGGAGCGGTTTCGGCACTAGGCGTCGCGCGTCTCAGAGGGTGCACTGCCAGCTTACCGGTTCTTTGACGACGGCGAGTCGTTTGGGCATCATGCCTGAAGAGCCTAGGCCCGAGGAGAGGCAAGCGGTGAATTTTTCGATGTCAGGCCGGCCTCGCGGCGTGGTCCTCAGCATCTGGCTTGCCGCTTCCTGCGCCGCGGTTCCGCTGGCGCTTGTCCTGACCAGCAACCCTGCCTATGCGCTGAGCGAGATCAAGCGCGAGGAGCTTCCAGCTCCTGCCGGGCCACCAGCCAATGGTGAGACGGCGCCGTCTGAAAATTCAGTGCCAATGCCCGATCTGCCCGGCACGGCGCCACCGGCCGCCAGCCAGCCGAAATCGCCCACGGAGCCCGAACAAAGCCAACCGGAAGCCCCCGCCAACGATGGCGGCGTGGCCAACCCGCGTGCCGATCCAGAAGCGCCGGTGCCCGAAGTCGTCTATGACCTTTCCAAATTGCCCGAGCCCGTCAGGCGCATGCGCGATCTGATGGTCGAGGCCTGCGTAAGCGGCGACATCGAGAAGCTGCGGCCGCTGATCGGCAAGGGCGACACCATGACCCAATTGTCGCTGGGCGAAATCGAGGGCGACCCGATCGCCTTCCTGAAAGGGCTATCGGGCGACAAGGAAGGTCAGGAAATCCTCGCTATCCTGGAAGAGGTGCTCAATGCCGGCTATGTCCATGTAGACGTCGGCACACCGCAGGAACTCTATGTCTGGCCATATTTCTTCGCCCTGCCGCTGGACAAGCTCAACGCCAGGCAGCGGGTCGAACTGTTCAAGATCGTCACCGCCGGCGACTATGACGACATGAAGCAGTTCGGCGGCTACATCTTCTACCGCGTCGGCATCACGCCGGCCGGGCAGTGGACATTCTTCGTCGCCGGGGATTGAACGGCGATTCCCCAGGGATGGCTACTGGCTAGGGCTAGAAAGCTCGAGGCCTGTGTCAGGCCATATGCGGATACCTTCATTTCGAAGGGCCGAAATCGCTTCGACCGCCGCGTTGGGATCCATTTGCAGCACCTCGGCGGCATGCCGCAATTCTTCCTTGTCCCGCAGCCTGTTTACCACCCAAGCCACCTTGCGCTCGATATCCACGCCATAGGCCGCCTTCGCCTTGCCAACAGCGTCGCTCGGGATTTCCTTATAGATGCCAACCAGCACTCCAAGATCGATGGCATCGCGATATGCAATTGCACGGTCCTGACATCGATCCGCGTTCGCCAGCAACTTCTCGGCAAACATATCCGCCGGGACCAGGGCGGATACATTCAGATCGTCGTCGAAATGGCCTCGCAGTTTTATGCGGCCTTCGCGTATGACTTCAAACTTGATCGTTTGGCCTTTCAACCGCACGATCGTCCGCAAGCCATATTGATCGATCTGGAAGTCCCGAACAGCCTCGACCGGCTCAGGAAAGAATGCTCTGACGCCACGTTCGGCTGCGGAGGTCCGCAATTCGCGATAGCCATCACTGTCGGCACACAGGAAGTCCACATCCAGTGAGCGGCGATATTCCCCGAATTTCATAACGATCGCAGTGCCACCGCCGAACCAGCACTGGTTTGCGGTCAGGAAATGGCGATCCATCAACCCGAGCGCTTCGGCAATGATCTGGTGCTCGGGCCTCTTGAATTCCATCATGACGCTCGCGGTGTGTCCTGTTGATATTCCGGCTGCGAGGAACGATCAGGTGAGGGAAATCAGCCGGCGGTCAAGAGCACGCCGTGACCGAATTTGTCTGCCAAACTTTGGATAAGCATCTTCTCACGCACAGTAAGACGCTTTTGATCGACAAACCGCCAATTACGCTCATACAGCGCAAATGCCTCTTCGGCCGGAATCGGGCGTGCCGCATCGCGGTTCCAGGCGAGCGCCTGGAGCTCCGGAAACTCGGCAGGGACAATCATGGGCGCGATATCTGCGTTCATAATGCCCTTAACGTAGTGGATAGCGCTTAAAAAATCCAACGCAGCAAGAAACCGCTAAGCCGGCAGCGCCTCGGAAAACTCTACCGGCCTGCCCTGCCCGGGCGTGACGATCTCGCCTTCCCACATCACGCGACGGCCGCGCACGATGGTGCCGATCGGCCAGCCGGTGACTTCCTTGCCGTCATAGGGCGTCCAGCCGGCCCTGGAGCCGGCTTGCGCATTGGTGATGGTCTCGCGCCGCTGGAGGTCGACAATGGTGAAATCGGCATCGTAGCCGGCGGCGATGCGGCCTTTCCTGGCCATGCCGAAGATGCGCTGTGGGCCATGGCTGGAGAGGTCGACGAAGCGCTGCAGGGTCAGCCGGCCTGAATTGACGTGGTCGAGCATGATCGGCACCAGCGTCTGCACCCCGGTCATCCCCGACGGTGAGGCCGGATAGGGCTTTGCCTTTTCGGCCAGCGTGTGGGGGGCGTGGTCGGAGCCGAGCACATCGACGATGCCTTGCGCAATGCCGTGCCAGACGCCGTCGCGATGGCGGGCCGCGCGAACCGGCGGATTCATCTGGATCAGCGTGCCCAGCCGCGCATAGTCGTCGGCGGTGAGCGTCAAATGGTGCGGCGTCGCCTCGCAGGTGGCGACATCCTTGTGCTGTTCGAGGAACACGATCTCTTCGGCAGTGGAGATGTGCAGGACATGGATGCGGGCGCGGGTGCTGCGCGCGATGCGCACCAGCCGCTCGGTGCAGCGCAAGGCCGCGATCTCGTCGCGCCAGACGGGGTGTGAGGACGGGTCGCCCTCGACGCGCAAGCCGAGGCGCTCGCGCAGCCGGAACTCGTCCTCCGAGTGAAAGGCGGCGCGGCGGCGGGTGTTGCGCAGGATCGATGCGACACCCTCGTCGTCCTCGACTAGCAGGTCGCCGGTGGACGAGCCCATGAACACCTTTATCCCGGCAGCACCCGGCAGCCGCTCGAGCTCACCGAGATCATCGGCATTCTCGCGCGTGCCGCCAACCCAGAAGGCGAAGTCGCAATGCATCCGGCTGGTGGCGCGGCGCACCTTGTCGGCAAGCGCCGCCTCGCTGGTGGTCAGCGGATTGGTGTTGGGCATTTCGAAGACGGCGGTGACCCCGCCCAGAACAGCGGCGCGAGATCCACTCTCGAGATCTTCCTTGTGCTCCAGCCCCGGCTCGCGAAAATGCACCTGGCTGTCAACGACGCCGGGCAGGACGTGCAGCCCGCGACAGTCGATCGCTTCGCCGGCCGAAGCTTGGCGAAGATCGCCCATTGCGACGATGCGACCACCCTTGACGCCGACATCGCGCGCGCCCTCGCCATCATGGTTGACCACCGTGCCGCCTGTCAGGATGAGGTCGTAGGTGGTGGCCATGGGCGTTCGGTCTCTTGCGGGGGGAGTATCGTCGGCTTACGTAAAGGCAGACTGTTTTGCAAGATCAGGTTCTTTGCCGCCCATGCCTTTTGCCCTGTTCAAAGACCGCGCCCTCATTTCCGTGTCAGGCCCGGATGCCGAGCATTTTTTGCAGAATATCCTCACCACCGACCTCGACACGCTGGCCGTCGACGCGGCAAAGCCAGGTGCGCTGCTTTCGCCGCAAGGCAAGATCCTGTTCGATTTCCTGATCTCGCGTAGCGGCGAGAACGCATTCCGGCTGGATTGCCGTGCCGACATCGCAGACGATTTCCTGCGCCGGCTGATGCTTTACAAGCTGCGCGCCAAGGCCGAGATTGCCAGGCAGGATCAAGTGCTTGTGACGGTTGGGTGGGGCGATGATTCAAGCGCTTCACAGTCTGATTCAACGGTACTTGCCGATGCCCGCTTCCGCGAGGTGGCTGTGAGCCGCTCCTATGGCGGCGCATCCGTAGGTGGCGATCCGGCTGCATGGCAGACGCTCCGCATCGCCAACGGCATTGCCGAAAGCGGTTCCGATTATCAGCTCGGCGATGCCTTCCCTCACGACGTGCTGCTCGACGAGACCGGCGGCGTCGGCTTCAAGAAAGGCTGCTATGTCGGCCAGGAAGTGGTCTCGCGCATGCAGCATCGCGGCACCGCCAGGCGGCGCGTGCTGATCGTTTCGGCCGACCGTGCCTTGCCCGCGCCCGGCACGGAGCTGACGGTTGCGGGGCGGCCGGTCGGCACGCTCGGTTCCAGCGCGGGCACGGCCGGACTCGCCATTGCCCGCATCGACCGGGTCAAGGCGGCGCTCGACGCTGGCCAGCCGGTACTGGCCGGTGATGTCACCGTCTCGCTCGCCATCCCGGCCTGGGCGCAGTTCAGCTTTCCCAGGGAAGCCATCGGCGCGGAGGATGCCTGATGGCTGCCGATCGCGTCGGAGCGCCACCCCGCGCGTGGCAGCGCATGCTGTCGGGACGGCGGCTCGACCTGCTCGACCCCTCGCCGCTCGACATCGAAATCTCCGACATCGCCCACGGGCTTGCCCGCGTCGCCCGCTGGAACGGCCAGACCCGCGGCGATCACGCCTTTTCGGTCGCCCAGCATTCGCTGCTGGTCGAGGCGCTATTCAGCGAGTTGCAGCCGGACGCCTCGGCCAATGCGCGGCTGGCAGCACTGCTGCATGACGCGCCGGAATATGTCATCGGCGACATGATCTCGCCGTTCAAATCGGTGATGGGCGGCTCCTACAAGGAGTGCGAGCTGCGCCTCCAGCGCGCCATCCATCAGCGCTTTTCCCTGCCGCCCGAACTCGGCGTCGGCTTGCGCAAGGAGATCAAGCGCGCCGACCAGATCGCCGCCTATTACGAGGCGACGCTGCTTGCCGGTTTCTCGACCGCAGAAGCAACCGAGTTCTTCGGCCGGCCGCGCGGCTTCAATGCCGACCGCTTCGACTTTACGCCGCACTCGGTGACCTCCGCGCAAGCTGCCTTCCTCAAACGCTACGCAACGCTTGAAAAGGAACGCCAGGCAACGGTTGCCGTGCATTCGGCGCAGTGAACATACGCTAAATTAACCAGCGGTAACCACAGTACCGGGTTTCGATCACGGTCAGCAGGCACGCCTCATGTCCGTTGCGCACGTCAAGGGTGGTTCGCCCGTCAGCAGACGGGGAGCCGGAGGCGTCGCCGCGCCACGGCAGATCGCCGACGAACTGCGCCACCAGAACGAGCGCTTTTCGGCGGCCGTCGAGAATATGTCGCACGGGCTGTGCATGTTCGACGCCGACGAGCGGATGATCATCTGCAACGGCAACTATATCAGCATCTTCTCCCTCGACGCGAAGATCGTGCGGCCCGGCATCGCGTTCCTGGACATTCTAAAGCACAGCGTCGACATCGGTGTCGCCTCACAGAGCGCCGAAGACCTGTATGCCATCCGCAAGCCCTATATCGAGCGCGCGCAAGCCTCGACCTACGAGGAAATACTGTCGGACGGACGTATCGTTTCCATCACGCACCGGCCGCTGGCCTCAGGCGGCTGGGTGTCGATCTATGAGGACATTACGGAGCAAAGGCGGGCCGAGCAGGAACTGAAGGAGCAGCACCGCCGCTTCGATGCGGCGCTCGCCAACATGTCGCAAGGCCTGTTGATGTACGACGCCGAAGGCACGCTGATCGTGCGCAACCAGCGCTTCCTCGACCTCTACAAGGTCACGCCTGACGACTTCCCGCTCGGCATGAGCCAGCGCGCCCTGCTCGAACAGATGGTGCGACTGCGCATCTATCCGTCGATGGACATTGACGGCGAGATCGCCAACACCAGAGCCAGCCTGCAGGCCGGTGAGGAGCGTTCGACAGACCGCAGCCTTGCCGATGGCCGAACGCTGCTGGTTGCGCGCCGGCCGCTTGCCGGTGGCGGCTGGGTGGCGACCTTCGAAGACATCACCGAGCGCCGGCGCGCCGAAGAGCGCATGAGCCACCTTGCCCATTACGACACGCTGACCGACCTGCCCAACCGCTCGATGTTTCGCGAACGGCTCGACCAGGCGATGGCCGGCGATACACCGTTGGCGATCTTCTCGCTCGACCTCGATCGCTTCAAGGCCGTTAACGACACCTGGGGACACCCGGCCGGTGACTGGCTGCTGAAATGCGTGGCGGAGCGGTTGCGGCACAGCCTGCGCAGCGACACCGATGTGGTCGCCCGCCTCGGTGGCGACGAGTTCGCCATCCTGCAGTTCAATCCCAAAGGCGCCACCGATGCGGAACAACTGGCAAAACGCATCGTCGCTGTCGTCAGCCAGCCGTTTCGCGACAAGGGCCGCGACATGCATGTCGGCATCAGCCTTGGCATCGCGCTGTATCCCGGTGACGGCAAGGACGCCGACACGCTTTTGAAGAACGCCGACATGGCGCTTTACAGCGGCAAGAGCGAAGGCCGCAACGTCTACCGCTTTTTCGAGCCCGGCATGGATGCCTTGGTGCGGGCGCGCCTGGCGCTCGAAACCGATCTCGAGACGGCACTGAAACGGCGGGAGTTCGTGCTGGAGTTCCAGCCGATCACCAACATCGCGTCGGGCAAGATCGTCGGCGCCGAAGCGTTGATGCGGTGGAATTCACCGACGCGCGGCCTGGTGGCGCCCGACGATTTCATCGCAGCCGCCGAAGACAGCGGGCTGATCGTTCCGCTGGGCGAATGGGCGCTGAAACAGGCCTGCAGCGTGGCCGCCGGCTGGCCGCCTGGAATGCGCATCGCCGTCAATGTCTCGGCAGTGCAGATCAGAAGCGCCGACTTTGCCCGCAGCGTGATTTCGGCGCTGGCCGTTTCCGGCGTGCCGGCCAGCCGGCTCGAACTGGAAATCACCGAGACCGTGCTGATGGATGAGAGCGAGACAGTGCTGAAGACGCTGAGACAGCTGCGCGAACTCGGTATCCGCATCGCGCTCGACGATTTCGGCACCGGCTATTCGTCGCTCGGCTATCTCAGGCGTTTTCCCGTCGACAAGATCAAGATCGACCGCTCCTTCATCCACGATATCGACAACAAGGACACGGCGGCGATCGTGCGCACGATCATCGGGCTTGGTGCCGAACTTGGCATCACTGTCACCGCCGAAGGCGTCGAGACCGAAGCGCAGCTCGACATATTGCGCAAGGCTGGCTGCGTCGAGGCGCAGGGCTTTCTGATCGGCATGCCGTCAAAGGCCGCCGACATGGCTCGACTTCTCAAGACGAGGGCAGCGTCCCGGCGCGCCTGAACATCCCCGGCGTCATTCCATGCGCGGCGCGGAAGGTGCGCGAGAGATGGCTTTGGTCGGAGAAGCCGGCCGCAAAGGCGGCACCGGCGAGATCTGAACCTTGCCGGATCAGCAGATCGGTACGGCGCAGCCTGCGGTCACGGATGAAGGCAGCAGGGGTGAGACCCAGCACTTTCCTGAAATCGCGGATAACTTGAAAGCGCGTCACGCCTGCGGCTTCAGCGAGCCGCTGCAAATCGAGGTCCGAGTTCAGATGGTCTTCGATGACCTGTTCATAGACCCGGAGCCGGCTTTTCGATCCGAAGCTTTCGACCGCCTCGCGCCGCCGGCCGCCCCAATCGCCATGGCGCAGGATGAGCTTGCGCAAGGCGATCAGCATGGATGTTTCGGCGCTCGTGGCATCACCCGATGTCGAAGCCAAGTGCGCGACGCCTACTGCCTGGACGAGATCGGCATCATCGACGATCGCTTGCGAAAACAACGGCGGGCGATCCTGCCCGAGTTCGTCCGCGATCGCACCCATGAGCGAGGCCGACGGATAGAAGGTGCGGTAAGCCCAACCCTGGTCGGCACCCGCCTCGCCGTCATGCCATATCTCCGGATTGACGAGCAGAACCGTGCCCGACGGCGCGAGGACAGTCTCGTTGCCGATGCGGACCCGCTCGCACCCTTGCGTGATCAGGGCGACGACATAGGTCGGGTGCGTGTGCAGCTGGTAGCGATGCCGCGTGAAGCGCGCCTTGAGCATGCCAAGATCGCGAAAGCGCGGATGACGCCAGAACTGCGTCGTCTCCTGAGGCTGTTGAATTCCAGACACGGTCAATCCTGTTCAAGACGCTGCCGGCGCAAATCCTTTACGTGCTGGCATCGACAAGGCCGAATTTACGATAGCCGGCAAGGAGAGCGCAATGCTGCACAACGACCCCATCGCCGCCCTCACCCCGCAGGTGGTGGAATGGCGGCATCACATCCACGCCAACCCCGAACTCGGTTTCCAAGAGTATGAGACCGCGCGCTTCGTCGCCGACAAGCTGCGCACCTTCGGGCTCGACGAGGTTCATGAAGGCAAAGGCGGCACCGGCGTGGTTGGCGTCCTCAGAGGACGACCAGGCGTGCGCGCCATCGGGCTTCGCGCCGAACTCGATGCCTTGCCCGTGCTGGAGAAGACAGGATTGCCATATGCGTCGAAGAAAGACGGCGTGATGCATGCCTGCGGCCACGACGGGCACATCGCGATGCTGCTCGGCGCCGCCAAGCTGCTCGCCGACAACAGAGCCTTCGACGGCACCGTCTGTTTCATCTTCCAGCCGGCGGAAGAAAATGAAGGCGGCGCCATGCGGATGATCGAGGACGGACTGTTCGAGCGCTTCCCCGTGGAAGCCGTCTACGCCGTCCACAACTGGCCGGGGCTGCCGCTCGGAAAGATCGCGGCCCGTGCCGGGTCGATGATGGCGGCCGTCGACACTTTCGAACTGAACTTTGAGGGGACCGGCGCGCATGCCGCCATGCCGCAGCTAGGCGACGATCCCGTGCTCGCGGCCGGCGTCTTCGTTCAAGCCGTGCAGCGCATCGTCAGCCGTTCGGTCGACCCGCAAATGGCGCTGGTCGTTTCGATCACCCAGATCCATGGCGGCAATGTCGGCAACATCGTGCCGGGCAAGGTCTGGCTGCAGGGAACCTGCCGCTTTTTCGAGCCCACTTTGTCGGACCATTGCGAAAGGCTGATCGGCGACATCGCGCAAGGCATTGCCTCGGCGCATGCACTCACCGCCAAGCTCGCCTACAAGAAAGGCTACCCGCCGCTGGTCAACACGTCGGCTGCCACTGACCGGGCCGTCCAGGCGGCAACCGCGGTTGTCGGCCGCGAGCAGGTCGAGACCGCATTCAACCCGAGCCTCGGCTGCGAGGATTTTGCCTACATGGTCCGCGAAGCCGGCGGCTGCTATGCCTGGGTCGGCGCAGGAGCGGTCAGACCGGGCGAAGGGCTGCACGGCGATCGCTATGTCTTCAACGACGCCATCGTCCCCACCGTGCTCCGCTATTTCGTCACGCTCGTTGAGCAGACGCTACGCTGACGGCCGAGCGCCTCAGCGCAAGGTCTCGACGTATTTCTCGTGGAAGCTGACATAGCCGGGTTCGACGACTTTGAGATGGCGCTCGATCAGCTGGTGGAAGGCCGGCAGCTGATGGAAGGGCACGCCGGGATTGGCGTGGTGCTCGGCGTGATACGGCATGTTCCAGGCGACTTTGCGCACCAGCCAGTTGGTCAGCGTGGTGCGGGTGTTTTCCAGCATGTTGGCGACAAGCGGGCAGCGGCCATGCTCGGCCAGCAGATAGAGCCTGAGGAAGGGCGGGCCGAGCAGCGCCGGCATGATCCAGACATAGAGCAGTACACTTGCCTCGAACCACAGGGCTAGCGCGGCGACCACGACATAGAAAGCGATCATGGCGCGGGCTTCAGTGCGCACCTTGGGCAGGCCTTTCGGCGGCACGTAGCTGTCGTGGCAGCCGCCAATCGCGTTGGTGTAGAGTGTCTGCAAATGCCCCCACCACACCGGCAGGCCCGAGACGTGGACGATGTATTGCCGCATCGTCTCCGGTTTCGGGAAGGCGAGTTCCGGATCGTTCTCGGGATCCTGGGTGAAACGGTGATGGGCGAAGTGGAAATAGCGAAACCAGTCGGCGGGCAGCGCGATCGCCAGGCTGCAGACCCTTGCGGCGGCATCGTTGAGCCACTGCGTCTCGAACGCCGTCCTGTGCACCGTCTCATGCAGCAGCGTGAACAGGAAGACGATAAGAATGCCTTGCGGCAACATCAACAGCGGCCAGTACGACACCTTGGCCGCAATCAGCCCGCCGATAGCCACAATCGCGCCGAGATGGAAGGCGAGTTGGACCAGACCCGGCCCGTCCGACTTGCCGGTCAGGCGGCTGCGCTGCTCATTGGTCAGGAACGCGATGACGTCGCGATGGTCTCTGGGTTCAAACTGGGCCGATACGGTCATGGCGCCAAGCTACTCGAATAAGAAAGCTTTCGAAAAACGAGGATTTCTGCGACATAGATAAGCTTACCTTACTATCGGATAGCCCATGACCGCGCTTCCTTCCCTGAGAGGACTTCAAGCCTTCGAGGCGGCGGCGCGCTCGGGGAGTTTCGCCGCAGCGGCGGATGAGCTCTCGATCTCGGCGGCTGCGGTCAGCCAGCTCATTCGCACCGTCGAGGAGCAGATGGGTCGAAAACTGTTCCATCGCGTCAACCGCCGCGTGGTGCTGACGGAAGCCGGCGTCGAGATGCTGCCCCGGCTGACCCTGGCTTTTCGGGAGATCGGCAGCATCGCGCGTGGCAGCGATGCCTTCCGCCCGCGGCTTGTCATATCGGTGCCGCCGTCCATGGCGATGGGCTGGCTTTCCGAACGCCTCGCCGGCTTTGTCGCCAGCCACGGCGCCGTCGACATATCCCTGCGCGGCGATGACGATCCGGTGCCGTTCGACCGCGAACTGATCGACATCCGGCTGTCCTTCGGCCCGCACTATCGTGAACACCCGAGCGAGGAGATCGTCAGGGACGCCGTCTACCCCGTCTGCGCGCCAGAACTCACCGCCAAAACCGACAGCCTCGCCGGCCTGCCACTGATTCACACCGACTGGGGACCGACCGGCGCGTCGTTTCCGTCTTGGCGCACATGGTTCGAGGCGGCGGGCATAGAGCCCGGCCGCACAGTGCAGCGCGGCCTGTCGGCGAACTCGTCGCGGGCAGCGCTCGACCTTGCCATTTCAGGGCTGGGCGTGGCGCTGGCGCAAGGCATTTATTGCGCCGGGGCGCTGGAATTGGGCCGTTTGGTCCGGGCTAATGCCCTATCGATCGCGCTGCGTCAGCCCTATTGCCTGACGATCCCGGAACGCAGTGCAAGGCGCGACCTGGTGGCGGCGTTTCGCAATTGGCTGATTGAGGAATGCCGGCGGTCGGTGGGTTCGCCGGTGCTCGGCTGATGGCCCGAACTGCTCAGAGATGGCCGGCCAGTGCGGCGACCATGTCCTTGTTCGTCGCCACGGGAATGATCTCGAACTCCACCAGGTCAGACCATTCGATGACCCAGCGCTGCAGCAGCGTGACTTCATCGGCCTCGACCAGCAGGAAGCAGCGGCTCATATCAGCCGCGATCCAGGAGTGGTGCACGACAAGCGCGTCCGGCTTCAATCTGCCGCGCTCGCCGAAACGGCGGTAGATCTCCTTGCGGTCGCTGCCGGTGAAATCCTCGATGACGATGAACTGCATTTTTCCCCCTCGGTTGAATTACCGCCCGGGGGCGGCAAACTAACGCCCGGGACGGTCCAGCCGCTCCAGGAACCATTGCGTCAGCCGCACCCAGACTTCGTCCTTTTCGCCGGAATCCTCCCAGCCATGGTCGAGGTTCGGGTTGTCGTTGACCTCGATGACGAAGACGCCATCCTTGGTTTCCTTGAGATCGACGCCGTAAAGCCCGTCGCCGATGCAGCGCGCCGCCTTCACCGCGGTGTCGACGACATGCGGCGGCGTCTCTTTCAGCGTGAAGGTCTTGATGCCGCCCTGGTCGGGCTTGCCGCTGGCCTTGTGGTTGACGATCTGCCAGTGTTTTTTCGCCATCAGATAATGCACGGCAAACAGCGGCTGCCCGCCGAGCACGCCGACGCGCCAGTCATATTCGGTCGGGATGAATTTCTGCGCGATCAGGAGATCGGAATCCTCCAGCCACTCGGTGGCGAGCGTCTTCAGTTCTTCGAAGTTGCCGCATTTCTTGACGCCGCGCGAGAACGATGAATCCGGGATCTTCAGCACCAGCGGAAAGCCCAGCGTCTGCGCCGCCAGTTCGAGGTCCGAGGTGCCGGCTATCATCACCGTCGGCGGCACCGGCACCTTGTTGTAGGCCATCAGTTCGTTGAGATAGACCTTGTTGGTGCAGCGGATCATCGACAGCGGGTCGTCGATCACCGGCATGCCTTCCTGCTGGGCGCGGCGCGCGAAGCGGTAGGTGTGGTTTGAGATCGAGGTGGTCTCGCGGATGAACAGCGCGTCGTAATTGGCGAGCTTGGCCAGGTCCTTCCTGGTGATCGGCTCGATTTCGACGCCCATCTTTTCGGCGATCTTGGCCCAGTAGCGCAGCGAGGAAATCTCCGACGGCGGCAGTTCCTCATGCGGATCGACCAGCGTGGCGAAGGTGTACCGTGCCGGGGTGCGGCCCTTGGTGTCGCGCCACTCGCGGTTGGTGTACGTCTCGAGCGCCTGCACGAATAAGGCTTCTTCCTCCTCGGCCATCCTGGCGAGCGGCAGGAAGCCGATCTTGCGGATCGAAGCCCATTCGGCGCTGTCCTTGATGTGAACCTCAAGCGCCGGAGCGCGGAACCAGTCGAACAACAGCTTGGCGAAGCGGTCCCAGACCTTCGACGGTCCGATGCCGAAGAAGATGCAGATTTTTTGCGGGAAAACGCCTCCGAGATCCTTGCGGCATTTGTTGAGCGCCAGCTCCAGTTCCGGCAGCGCGTGCTCGTAGAGCTTGCGCTCGGACAGGTCGATCATCGTCTCGACCGTCGGGATGACCTTGTGGCCGCGCGAACCGGCGAGCAGAGAGGCATAATAGCCGCGGCTCTGGTAGGCGTAATTGTTCGACAGGTTGATGACCTTCGGCTGCTGGCCGCGAAACAGCGCCGGATGCGCAAGATAGTCACGGTTGGTGATGATCTTGTGCGGCGTCGCCGCCGGGTCGAGATCGTTCTGACGGCCGGTGAGGATGACCCAGGTCATTGTTATCAGCGTTTCCCAAGAGTGATGGCAGCACGCAGTCCGTCGCGGCCGAATTGCGCCATGTTCATGAAGATGCCGTGCGGCACGGGAATGTTGGCGGCATCGAGGATGGTCTCCTGTCTTTCGTCCTCGACCCAGGGATCGTGGATCAGGATGTGGTCGCCATCGTCGCCGATAGCCAGCACCCAATGCGGCACCTTCTTGCCGAACATCAGGAAGCCGCTGATCAGCACCAGCACCAGTTTTCCCTGAGCCAGGGCGCCGCGGATATCATCGATGGTGAACGGACGGTAATTCACCGGGATGCCGTAAAGTTCCGCGCGGCGGCGAAAGTCCACCTGGGCAAGTTCCATCACCCGGCGCTTGTCGTCGCTGCGCACCGATTGCAAGAACAGCGCGCCATAGAAGGACACGAAGATTTCCGCCGCAAGCCCGCTTTCGTAGCCGGAAACCGCAAGGCCGAAGGGCTCGCAGCCGCCCGGGCCGGACATCATGAACACGGTCGTTGCCTCGCGCCATAGGCGGATTTCCATGACCGGATCGGGCACGAAGCCGGAATCGAAATTGGCCATCGCCATCATCAGGCAGCATGGACCGCAGGTGAACTCGCAGGTCTGCTGGTAGAACGGGACTTTGGTGGCGACCGGAATATCGCCGCGCAAGGTCTTTTCGTAGCGCAGCGCGGTGGCGCCATCCTCGTAATAGTGAGGCTCGCGACCGATCTTGCGGTAGCCGCTCTGCTCATAGATGCCGATGGCGCGAAGATTGTCCTCGCGCACTTCGAGGCGCAACATCATGCGGTCGTGCTCGAAGGCAGCTTCTTCGGCCGCTGCAAGCAGCATGCGGCCAATGCCGCGGCCGCTGAAAAACGGGCTGGTGGCAAGCGAATAGAGCCGGGCGACGCCGCTGCCCTTGCGAAACAGCACGATGGCGTAGCCGGCGACACGGCCATCGCTTTCGGCGACCAGCATCTCGGCTGTCTCGCGTTCGATCAACAGGCGGAAGGAGCGCCGGGAAATGCGGTCACTGGAAAAGACCGCCTTCTCGATGGCGGCGAGGTCATCGACGTCGGACGCGCGGGCCTTGCGAATCTCGGCAGGCATGCGGGTTTGGAAAACCTCGATTGGGTGGAGGAAAAGGCCGCGGTCAAAAACGTCGCAAACATCAGCCGAAAGGCTGATATCCATCAAGCGCTATCGCACTTCGAATAGGGCCGAATTGTGACACTTTCTACCCAGGCGCATTCCCGAAACGGAATGCGCTTAACTGGCGATACCCGCCAGAAGCTGACCGTAGGCGCGCTTGGCGACCGCAGCCAGTTGCTCGCGCGGCAGCGAGCCGACGACGGCGCAGGCATAGCCCTTGTCCAGCCAGTAGACCGCCTCGGGGCCGTCGGCCTCGGCCATGTAGGTGCCCTTGGACTTGGCTGAGGAATCAGCGGTAACGAACAAGGAGATGCGCTGACCCTTGGCGTCCTCGTAAAGCAGCATCGCTGCCTTGCCCTGGCCGGCGGGCAGCAGCCGGCCGCCAACCAGCTGGAAGCCTTCCGCCACCAGATCCGGCGCCACCAGTTTCAGGCCGACGCGGTTGGACAGCCAGGTCTGCAGGTGATCCTTGTCGCTTGCCGGCACTTCCACCGCATGGCGCTGTTCGGCGGCATAGATGACATGGGCGGCGATCGCCTCTTCGGCCAGTTGGTCATCGGCGCCATCTTCCCTGCCGATGCCGTCGATGCCGGCAAAATAGCCGCCAAGACCGCCGATGACGAGCACTGCGGCCGCCGCGGCCGCAAGCCACCAGCGCGACTGCCGCGCCGCCGCTTTGGTCGCGCCTTCACCGCTAACGATCTGCTTGAACAGCACCGGCACGGGCTCGTCGAGCACACCGGCAAAGGCGGCGCGCAACGCGGCGCGGTCGGCGGTGTAGCGGGCGCTTTTCGCCTTCATTTCGGGATTGGCGTCGATCCAGGCGTCGTAGGCGGCGCGCTCGTCGCCCGGCAGCTCGCCGTCGAGAGCCATGTGGATATCGCGTTCGGAAAAATCGCGGCGGGTCATTTCTCGACGATCCTTATCGAGCGGCGGCGCGCCGTGTCATCGAGCAGGCTGCGCAGCTCCTCGCGTCCGCGCGCTATGCGCGACATCAGCGTGCCGGCGGGCACGCCGAGAATGTTGGCGGCTTCGGCATAGGAGAATCCTTCGATGGCGACGATGACGAGAGCGGCGCGACGGTCGGGGCTGATCGCCTGCAATGCGTCGATGATCTCGCGCGAGGCGGCGTTCTCCGCCTGCTCGGCGGGGACTGCCTGCGCCTCGTTTGCGTCAAGCGGTAGGATCGTCGCCTCACCGCGCCGGTTCACCTTGCGCATCTGATCGATGAACAAATGATGCATGATCGTAAACAGCCACCTCCGGGGGCTTTCTCCCGTCTGCCAGCTTTCAAGCCGCAAGAGCGCTCGTTCGAGGCAATCCTGGACGAGATCGTCAGCGGATTCGCGGTCGCGCAGAAGCGAGCGTGCGTAGCGGCGCAGGCGCGGTATTTCGCCAAGGATTGCTGCCTTCTTTTCGTCCATGACCGCTGGTTCTGAGGTCGCCCTTGTTTAACCCGATTGAACGCGCCTTCCCGGCGCGGCGCAAGCGGCCAGCGCGAAGCGGTCTGCCGCCCCGGTCACCCAAGCAGTGAGATAACGAGTTGATCGGCTAAATTATTCCCCGCAATCAACAAAAGGGCCGAATTATCCTAAATCGGTCAGTGCGAAATCATGGCCTTTGTACAGCAGTGGAAGATCGCGGCTTTTCGCGCAGGCGTAAGCAAAACAGTCCCCGAGATTCAGATCCGCCTTGTGGCCAACGGCTTTGCCGTAACGGGCGCTCGCGTCAATGGCCCGAGAGCCGATGTTGTCGTCAATGGCCAGACTCTCTCCCATGATCTCCACAATGAACTCATCGATCAGATCGCGGGCATGGAGAAGGGCTTCAGCGCTGGGTCTGCGCGGGCCGGCGCCGGCCCTTGCCAATGCCTGTGTTGCTTCGAAGTGAACCAACGGAGAAACCCAGACCTGCCCGGAAAAACCGGATAGCTGCTTCAGCAATTCCTCCCACCCAGGTCCCTGGTTGAGAATGGCGACGATCACCGACGCGTCGACAAACATCAGTCTTCCCACAGCTCGTCGGTGAACTTCTTCATATCGAAGTCGGGATTGGGCAGGCCAAGCTTCCTGGCCCTGTCCTGAAGACTGGCGATCCGATCGCGCAGCGGCACCTTCGCTCGATTGCGCTCAAGTTCGTGCACGAGCGCGACCCTCACCGCCTCCGTTTTGCTCGGAGCGTTCGTCTCGCGTTGCAATCTGCTGGCCAGCGCATCCACTTCGTCGTCGCGGATATAGAGCGGCATTGAATATCCTCCGTTGGATATTCATTTATTCCACCTCGTATATCACTTCAAGTTGCAGCGTTGGCCTCCCTCGCCGCCCGCGTCAGCAGCCGCTGGTAGAACAGGCCGATGCCGATCAGCACGGCGCCAAGACCGATGAACGACAGCGCCCTGAGCACGCCTTCCAGTTCCGACATGTCGAACAGGAAGACTTTTACCACGGCAATCGCGATCAGCGCCGCCGAGGCAATGCGCAGCACCTGCGACTTCAGCCAGACGCCGGCGGTCAGCAGCACGACGCCGATGATCAGCCAGAGCGCCGAATAGGTGTAGGTCTCAAGCTGCCCGAGGCCGCTCCACAGGCCGATGAACTCGCCCTTGAACACGCGCCTGACCGACAGTGTGGCGTAGGCGAAGACAAGCAATGCCGCCACCACCGCCAGCATCTGCGCATACCATGGCGGCCGCTTGTCCCTGGCATAGAGCGCCAGCCCGCCGGCGGCTATGGCCGGCAACAGGTAAGCCAGGAACAAGAGGTTGAACACCGGGATCTGGCCGGTCGACTCGTCGGTGAACAGCGGATTGAGCACCAGGAAATGCTGGAGGACGATGAAGGCGACCGAGAGCACGCCGGCGGCCATCGAGCCGTAGCGCAGCACAGAGCTTGGCGAGCGCATGTCGATTGCCAACAGTATTGCGCCGGCGCCGATGGCGATCAGCGTATAGATCGCCTGTTCGGCGAGCGTCACCGGGCCGGTGTCGATGACGCCACCATGCATGGCGTGGCGCACCAGCATGGCAACGGTGAGCAGCGCAAACAGGGCTGCACCCGCCTCCATCGCTAGGCGCGGCCGGCCATTGCCAGTTGTTGGTAGTGCGGGGGTGGTACGCGCGAGTTGCCAGGCGGCAAAGCCGAAGGCTAGCGCCGGTACGCCGTATCCCGGCAGCAGCCAGTTGAACACCGGCGTCGTCGTCAGGAACTCGGCGCCGACGATGGTCGGATCGAAGGCGACGCGGCCGAGCACGGCGACGACCGCGCCGACCGAAATCCAGCCCAGCACGGGATAAGAACGCCAACGCGTCGCCAGCGCCGGCACGATGGCGGCAACGCCGGCAAGCAACGTGGTCCAGCCGGAACCGAAGGCCATGTGCAGCATCAGGAGCCCGGCCAGAGCCGAGCCGCAAAGCGCGAAGGAGACGGCGACGTCGCCCTTGAGCGGCGGCTGTTCGGCGCGCGCAATCCATTCGCCGCCGGCGGCGAAGACGACGACCAGAAGGGCAGCTATCGCTGCGTAGACAAGGTCGCGGTCGAGATTGCCGTAGGCGAGCCACAGCGTCAGCAGAATAAGCAGCGGCGCAGCGACGCCCCATGCCGCCCAGCATGCCGCGCGGACCCGTGCTGAGGCGGCGAAGCGGCGTGCGGCCCAGAAGCCGGCGCCGATGAAGACCAGGCCGAGGCCAATGCCGATGCGCAGCGTCAACGGATTTCCGGCCGCCACCGGCATGCCGTCAAAGCCGATATTCCCCTGGGTTATGTCGGAGCCGATGGTGGTGGGCGGAATGATGCCGAGATGGATCATCACGCTCACCACGCCGGCGGCATGCAGCAGCGGCAGCGCGCGCGGCCGGTAGAGTGCGGTGCCGACAAGGGCGACGAGGACGAAGGCGCCCGGCAAGGCGCCACCGGCGGCGACCAGCGTCGTGTCGACCGACAGGCCCAGCGCTGAAAACGCAACGAAAACGCCAGGCACGATCGAGGGCCAGTCGAAGCCCGCCTTTGCAGGTTCCGCTTCGCCGCCACGACTGCCCAGCCAAATAAAGGCAAGCACCGCCAGCGTCACCGCGTCGATGAACAGGATGACGGCAAGGTCGGCGACGAGCGTACTCATCATGTAGGCGATGGTCCAGGCGCCGGTGCCGAAGAAGGCGGCCGCAATCAGGAATTTCCAGTCGCGTATGCGGGAGATCACGGCTGTGGCGGCAAGCACGATCGCCAGGTAGACGAACAGCGCCCATGGGTTGGGCGCCTGCGAGGACACAAGCGCCGGCGTCGCCATCGAGCCGACAAGGCCGATGCCGGCCAGGGCCTGACCATGGACGAGAGCGGCGACAATGGTCGCTAAGCCGATGGCGCCGAGCACGGTGAAGGCGAAGGCCGGGCCGACGAAACCGTAAATGGCGTGCGCGGCATAGACCGCACCGAACAGGATGAAGGCGCCGGCAGCCGTCAGGATCGCCGGAATATAGGCGCCTGCAGCCCCTTGCACCGGCACCTTGAAGCCGGTGCGGCGGATGAACTCGCTGCCGCCGATCAGCACCAGGCCGAGCAGCGCCGCCAGGGACAGCCGCACTTCGGGGCCGAAAATGCCGGCCTCGATGGTGTAGCGGATCAGGAACAGGCCGCCCAAAGCCAATGCGACGCCGCCGACCCAGACCGCCCATCGTGTGCCAAGCGCGGTTTCGACCTCGGACTGGCGGGCTCCCTTCGCCGTGGCGGCAGGCGCGGATCCGGTGAATGCCGCCTTGGCCGCGGCTGACAGTTCTGGCACGGCCACGCTGGTGGCCGCTTCGGCCTCGGCGGCCGGTGCCTGGGCATGTGCCGCGTCGGCTGTTGTTGGCGAAGCTATGTCGGCAACTGGTGCGCTAGCGTGAGCGGCATCCGCCGGTGCGCTTGCAGCCTGCTCGACCGGTTTGGCAACGGGCGGTGTCGCATGCACTCCGGACAGAACCAGGCTGCGCAGCGCTCCGAGCTCGCGCTCGATCAGACTGACGCGGCCCTGCTGGCGCAAGACGAGGACAAAAAGCACGATAACGACGACGGCGCCAATCAGGCTTTCAAACATGGCGGTTCCCCCAAACCAGGCCAGTTTTCACTGACAATTGCGGCGGCCACACGGCCACCCCAGATGGCTATTCAAGTCACGCCACCGCAATGGTGGCCGAAAAGAAGTTATCGAGCATGTTTCGTCGGCAAACTCCAGCGGCCTACGGTCTTTATCCTCACCCATCATCTGAGATGGCCAGGAATGGCACGCCGCCGCCACTTGCCAAGCAGCCATGCTATCCTCGGATGAACTACGAGGAAATCGAATGCCGAAACGAAGTGCGGGGCTGCTGATCCACCGGACAAAAGCCGGCATTCTCGAGTTTTTACTCGTCCATCCCGGCGGCCCTTTCTGGGCAAGGAAGGATGAAGGCGCCTGGTCGATCCCCAAGGGCCTCGTCGATGACAATGAAGATGAGTTGGCCGCCGCCCGGCGCGAGGTCGGGGAAGAACTCGGCGTCGCGATCGATGGGGATTTCGAACCTGTCGGCAGCTATCGGCAAGCCAGCGGCAAGATCGTCATCGCCTGGAGTGTCGAGGCGGATATCGACGCCGATGCCGTCAAAAGCAACATGTTCACGATGGAATGGCCGCCACGATCTGGCTCGTTGAAGGAATTTCCCGAAGTCGACAGGGCCGGCTGGTTTTCCTTGGCCGAGGCCAGCCGCAAGATCCTCGGCGGTCAGCGCGCCATCCTCGATGATTTCATGGAGCATCGCAAAGCCGGCTGAGGCTCTTGCCCTACGAGTACCCCCACCCTAACCCTCCCCACAAGGGGGAGGGAATGCTGCCGCATGCAGCTTTTGGTGTGAACCTGGACGGTTTGCGGAGGTCAGCACCCACCGAGTCTCCCTCCCCCTTCTGGCGCAGCGTCTGCCGTAAGGGCGGCCTTGCCGCCCGAATGATGCTTGCGCAAGGCGGCGAGGAAGCCGGCACGGGCATCGGGCTGTTCGATGCCGCGCGGCTCGTAGACATGGCGGGTGAAAAAGAAACCGGTCAGATGGAAGGCGTCCTCGAGTGCCGCGTGGTCCGCCCGCAAGCCGGAGCCGCGCCGCAGGAAGGCCGGCAGCGCCAGCATCTTGTCGCGCCATGGCGCGCCGGCCTGGCGCGAAACCGCGCGGCCGGATTTCGGCGAGACATAGGCCAGATCCTGCCTGGCGCCGGTCGCCGCGCACTGGCTGAGATCGAGGCCGAAGCCGAGTTCGTCGAGGATGAGCAGTTCGAAGCGCGCCACCAGTTCCCCGGCGGCATCCGAATCGTCCAGATGGGCGATCATCACGGCAAGCGTCTCATACAGGCCGCCATGGGCGTCGCGCTCCGGCAGGAGCCTGAGATGCGCGGCCATGGTCTGCAGGCCGTAGACGGCGACTGCGCTGTCCATCAACCGGGCGGCATTCATCTCGATCGCCTCGGCCTGGAAGGTGCCGAGATGCTCGTCGAGGCGTGCCCGCCACAAAAGGTCGACGCGGTTGCCGGGCTGCAGCACCGGCTGCTGCTTGCGCGAGCGCCCGCCGCGCACCAGGCCGAGATGGCGGCCATGCGCACGCGTCATTACCTCGAGAATGGCGCTGGTTTCGCCATGCTTGCGGGTGCCGAGTATGATTCCCTCGTCGCGCCATTCCATGGCAGGAGCTTGTCACCGGTTGCGTGGCTAAATCAAGATTTTGGCGCGCCGCGTGCGATCTGTGCTGACATTGGATCCCCACACATCGTCGAAAGGCTCTGATCACGCGAATTCCCGGTGATCGGCCAGGACGTCGTCGATGACGCGGCGCGATCGCTCGGCTTCGGCCTGGTTGGCGTCGTGTCCGGCAACCGTGATCAGCGCCTTCCACAGCGTCCAGCCGCGGCCGCGCGCCCAGGTCGCTTCATCGACGTCGATGGCGGCGCGGAACGCCTCCCGGCTCTCGCCCTGGAAGAACGTCCAGGCGATCGCCAGGTCGCAAGAGGGATCGCCGATGCCTGAGGTGCCGAAGTCGATGATGGCGCTCAAACGGCCGTTTTGGACCAGAAGGTTGCCCCAGGCGACGTCGCCGTGAAACCAGACGGGCGACCCTTGCCAGGTGGCGGCAAGGGCCGCATCCCAGACAGCGGTGGCCGCCTGGGTGTCGATCTGCCCCTCCAGCGCCTGGAGTGCTTCCCTTGTCTGGTTGTCATACACGCTCGGCGATCCGCCGCGGAAGAAATTGTGCTGGCCCGCGGGCGGCCCGCCCGCCGGATCGGTCCGCCGGAGCGCAATGAGGAACTTGGCCAGATCGACCGCGAACTGTGGGCGATCGGCGATTTCGGCGGTCTTGGCTGTTTCGCCGTCGATCCAGCGGTAGACGGACCAATGCCAGGGGTAGCCCTCCCCGGGCTCGCCCATCGTCAGTGGAACCGGGACCGGCAGCGGCAGAAGCGGCGCCAGCCTGGGCAGCCAGCGGTGCTCTTTTTCGACCTGCAAGGCATATGGTGCGGCACTCGGCAGCCGCACAGTCATATCATTGCCGAGGTGGAAGGTTCGGTTGTCCCAACCGCCAAACGTCACCGGGCTCACCGGCAGATGCCGCCATTGCGGAAACTGCGCGTTGACCAGCCGGCGCACGAGATCGGTATCGATGGTCGGTTTTGGATCAGGCATGTCATCGTCTCAAACTGCCGGGCGGCATTTCTAGACGATGAAGCTCAATGGGGAAACTCAAGCCCCATCTCGCGGTAGCGCTCGGGGTCGTCGCCCCAGTTTTCACGCACTTTGACGAACAAGAACAGGTGCACTTTCTGCTCGAGAATGCCGGCTATTTCCATGCGCGCCGACTGGCCGATGGCGCGGATGGTCTCGCCCTTGTGGCCGAGCACGATCTTCTTCTGGCTGTCGCGCTCGACATAGATGGTCTGGTCGATGCGCACCGAGCCGTCCGGTTTCTCTTCCCATTTCTCGGTCTCGATATGCGAGGAATAGGGCAACTCCTGATGCAGCCGCAGATACAGCTTCTCGCGGGTGATCTCGGCGGCCAGTTGGCGCATCGGCAGGTCCGAGATCTGGTCTTCCGGATAGTACCAGGGGCCGACCGGCAGCGCTTGCGCGAGATAGTCGAGCAAATCCTTGCAGCCGGAGCCGGTCAGCGCCGAGACCATGAAGGTGCGCTTGAACGGCACCTTTTCGTTTGCTGCCGCGGCCAGGGCCAGCAGCGCCTCGTGCTTGACCCGGTCGACCTTGTTGAGGATCAGCACCATCGGCTGGCGGACGTCCTTCAGCCGCTCGAGGATGGCGTCGGCGTCACCCCTGATGCCGCGCTCGGCATCGATCAGCAGCAACACGATATCGGCGTCCTTGGCGCCACCCCAGGCGGTGGTCACCATGGCGGTGTCGAGCCGGCGCTTCGGCTTGAAGATGCCGGGCGTGTCGACAAAGACGATCTGCGCGTTGTCATGCGTGGCGATGCCGCGCACGATGGCGCGGGTGGTCTGCACCTTGTGGGTGACGATCGACACCTTGGCGCCGACCAGCTGGTTGACCAGCGTCGACTTGCCGGCATTGGGGGCACCGATCAGGGCGACGAAGCCGGAGTGTGTGGCAGTGGCCTCCGCTGCCGGAGGGAGATCTTCGCTGCCGGTCATGCCGCACTCCCTTGGTTGGCCCAGATGCCTTCGCGCGTAAGAAACGCCGATGCCGCCGCTTCTTCGGCTGCGCGGCGAGAGCCGCCCGTGCCGCTCGCCGGCGCAAAACCGCCGACCTTCACGGACACCGTGAAAACCGGTTGATGTTCAGGTCCTTCTCGTTTCTCGATCGCGTATTCGGGCCTGACATCGCTGGTCTTGGCGATCCATTCCTGCAGGTCGGATTTCGGATTGGGCGGCTTGGCCACCACCTTTTGCGAGCGCGGCTCCCAGTAGCGCAGGACGAATTGCCTTGCGGCATCAAGGCCGCCGTCGATATAGACCGCCGCGATCAGCGCCTCGACCGCATCCGCCAGATAGTTTCCGCCCGAGCCGCGCGAGCGCGCCTTCAAGGCAGCGTCGGCCCGAACCAGATCTTCGAGCTGCATTTCAATGCCGATCTCGGAGCATGTCCGCGCATCGACCAGGGCATTGAAGCGCGGGGCGATTTCACCTTCCGGCGCCTCAGGAAACTTTTCGAAAAGCAGGTCGGCAACGATCAGGCCGAGCACGCGGTCGCCAAGGAATTCGAGGCGCTGGTTGTTGCTGCTTGCCTTGACCGCGCTGGAATGAGTCAGCGCGGTCTCGAGCAAACGGACGTCCCGGAAGGAATGGCCGGTTTTGGCTGTCACCAAATCGGCCAGAGTCTCACCCGTCGGGCGCTTCAAAGCCATCAATTTACGAAATGGAACAGGCGCGACAGGCGCACGAGCGACGGCCATTTCCAGATCTCGAGGGGGCTCGCCTTCCCGGCGATCGAGAAGAAGACGATGTTGGCGCGGCCGACAAGGTTCTCCGCCGGCACGTAGCCAACGCTGAGGCGGCTGTCGGAGGAATTGTCGCGGTTGTCGCCCATCATGAAATAGTTGCCGGGGGGCACGACGAACTCGCGGGTGTTGTCGGTGATCGAATTCGGTGTCAGGTCGAGCGTGTCGTAGCTGACGCCGTTGGGCAGGGTCTCGCGATAGACGTCGACCGGCTCAGGCACTTCCGTGATATCAGGATTTTGTATCTGGCCGGTTTTCACACGAGGCACGCCCTGGCCGTTGATGAACAATTGGCCGTCCTTCATCTGGATCTTGTCGCCGGGCAGGCCGACGACGCGCTTGATGTAGTCGAGCGACGGATCCGGCGGGAACTTGAAGACCACCACGTCGCCGCGCTTCGGATCGGAACCCCAGATGCGGCCGGAAAAGATGTCGGGGCCAAATGGCAGCGAATAGCGCGAGAAGCCGTAGGACCATTTGGTGACGAACAGATAGTCGCCTTCGAGCAAGGTCGGCCGCATAGAGCCGGACGGAATCGAGAAGGGCTGGAACAGCAAGGTGCGGATGACCATGGCCAGCAGCAAAGCCTGGATGATGACGCTGACGATTTCGCCAAGCCCGCCGGATTTCTTCTCGGATTTTTCAGCCACGCTCATGTCGTCCTCGATTGTGCGTTGGATGGTATAGAGTCTCGGCGCGCGCTGGGCAACGTCAAGTCGGCGTTAGATAGCGGTCGTCTGATGCAATCAATGTGGCGCTTGTTCGGCGGGCAACGCCTCGATGATCACAAAGGCTTGAGCAAGCGGGAAATCATCGGTGATTGTGAGGTGGATCGCCGCTCTGTGCCCCTGTGGCAGGATTTTGGCCAGCCGTGCCGCCGCTCCCCCGGTCAGCGCCATGGTCGGCGCGCCGCTGGGCAGGTTGGCGACCCCCATGTCGCGCCAGAACACGCCCTGCGCCAGGCCGGTGCCAAGCGCCTTGGCGCAGGCCTCCTTGGCGGCGAAGCGCTTGGCATAGGAGGCGGCGCGGCCCTTGCGGCCTTCCGAGCGGACCTGTTCGACCTCGGTGTAGATGCGCTGGATGAAGCGCTGACCATGCCGTTCCAGCGACTTTTCGATGCGTCTGATGTCGATCAGGTCGCTGCCGATGCCGATGATCATTCCGCCGGAACTTCCCGTCCGCGGTGCCCGGCCTTATGCGCCCGCTCTGCCATGCGCTTCCTGCGCTGCTCGCGAAAGGCTGTCATCCCCCAGCGGGTGATACCGTAGAAGATCAGCCCGAAGATCAGGCCGAGCGGCACAGCGCCGATCAGCATCGGCTCGAGCACCGGATGCCACAGTTTTGCAAACGACAGCGTGTGCATCATCTCACCAAGATGCGCAGGCGGTCCGTTCTTGGGCAGGCGCTCATGCAGGATCAGCTTGCCGACTTCCCAGGACGCTCCCCACAGCAGCGGGAAAGTCAGCGGATTGCCGAAGAATACCGCGCCGAGGGCGGCGGCCACCAGATTGCCGGCGACCACCCAGCAGAGCACGGCGGCGACGGCGAAATGGAAGCCGAGCGGAAAGAAGGAGGCGAAAACGCCGGCCGCGACGCCGGCCGCGACCGCATGCGGTGTCGCCTTCAGCCGCAGGATGCGCTTAGAGAAATATTGCAACGAGCGCGAAAACGAGCGGCGCGGCCACAGATAGGTACGCACCCGCTCCAGAATGCCATCAGGCTTTCGGCGTCGAAAAAGCACTCTGTTCCAGTTCCCGGTTCATCACGCCCAAATTGCAACCATCCCTGGCGGGGCGCGGTCGCTCCATCTTGCGCTTCGAGGGCGCAGAAAGGCAACAACGACATTGATATAGCGACTGCCTTGCGGCGGAACAATGAAACGCCGCCGCGATGGTCTGCCGCAGGCGGGTAACAAGAGCGCCATTGGGGCGAAACTGAGGACAAACACAACATCCAAGCGAGACTTTCATGACGACGATCAGGCCTGCCCGGGAAGACGACGCCGAGGCGGATAGAACTATTCCCGATATTCGCTGACTTCGACCAAATTGCTGTCCGGGTCGCGGAAATAGACCGACATCATCGTGCCGCGGGCGCCGGTGCGCTCGACCGGGCCGACTTCGATGGCAACGCCATTGGCTTCGAGACTGGCGCAAATCTCGGCAAGCGGCCTTGCGGCGACCAGGCAGAAATCGCCGGAGCCAGGCATCGGCGTCTTGGCTTTCGGTTCAAAAGTGTGCGTTGCCTGATGCAGATTGATCTTCTGCGATCCGAACAGCAACGCCGTCGGCCGCTCCGGCTCGTCGAGGCGCTTCAGGCCAAGCACCCGCTGGTAGAAGGCGCAGCTGTCCTCCACCGAGCGGACCGTCAGCACGAAATGATCGATGCCGGCGATCATTGTGATGTCCCCTAGATGTTGCGGCTTCCTGGCTTAACGGCGGGAATGGCGGCAAGTTCCGGCGGCAGGCGGTCGGCGGGATAGGCCGGGACCTCGTATTCGGCAAGCGCGATCAGCGGCACGCCGACATTGGTCTTGCCGGCCGAGCGGTCGATGATGCAGGCCGCCGCCACGACCTCGGCGCCAATCGCGCGCAGGCAGTCGATGGTTTCGCGGATCGAAAGACCAGTGGTGACGATGTCCTCGACGATGACGACGCGCGAGCCGGCAGCGATCTCAAAGCGGCGCAGCCTGAACTCGCCGCCTTCGCGCTCCACCCAGATTGCAGGCACACCGAGATGGCGCGACGTCTCATAGGCCGGGATCAGGCCGCCGATCGCCGGGCCGACGACGTAGTCGATCTTGCTCGGCACCGCCTTGCGGATCTTTTCGGCCAGCGCCTTGCAAAGCCGCTCGGTCTTGTCGGCATGCATGAAGACGCGCGCCTTCTGCAGGAAGACCGGGCTGCGCAGACCCGACGTCAGGATGAAATGTCCCTCCAGAACAGCGCCCGCCTCGCGGAAAATGCCCAGCACCTCGTCGGTATTCATAACTCGCCCCATGTCCATGGTGAATGGTGAATGGTGAATGGTGAATGGTGAATGGTAGTGAGAGCGCCTTCTTTCACTATTCACTATTCACTATTCACTATTCACTATTCACTATTCACTATTCACTACTCACCCATTCACACGCCGCGCATCGCTGACGCTCGAATTATCCTTGAGCTGCGACAGCAGCCGGTTGAGGTGCTTCAGATCCCAGACTTCGAGATCGATCAGCATTTCGGTGAAGTCGGGCGCGGTGCGCACCATAGACAGCGTATGAATGTTGGCGTCGTTGGAGGCAACGACCTGGGCGATATCGGCGAGCGAGCCCGGCGCGTTGATGGCGGTGACCGAGACGCGCGCCGGAAAGCGCTCCTTGGTCTGCTCGTCAATGTCCCAGCGCACGTCGATCCAGCGCTCCGGCTGGTCGTCGAAGGCCTGCAGCGCCGGCGACTGGATGGGATAGATGGTGATGCCGGTGCCCGGCTGGACGATGCCGACGATGCGGTCGCCAGGCACGGCCCCTTCCGGCGCGAAACGCACCGGCAGGTCGCCGCGCACGCCGCGGATCGGCACCGCGCCATCGCGCGGCTGGTCCTTGTCCTTGCGCGCGGCTCGGGTGCCGGGCATCTGGAACAGCATGCCGGCGGCGTTGCGGATCTTCGACCAGCCCTCCTCGCGCTGCTTAGGGGCGCTGACGGTGACGCGCTCGTCCTTGTAGTCTGGGAAGACCGCCTTCATGACGTCGGTCGAGGCAAGTTCGCCGCGCCCGACCGAGGCCAGCACATCTTCGATGTCCTTGCGCGCCAGCCGGTGCAGCACCGGCTTCAGGCTTTCCTTGGTGAAGGTCTTGCCGGCGCGTTCGAAGGCGCGCTCGAGAATGCGGGCACCAAGACCTGAATATTGCTTGCGAATGGCGTTCTTGGTGGCGCGGCGGATGGCTGAACGCGCCTTGCCGGTGACCACCACCGACTCCCAGGCCGCTGGCGGCACTTGCGCCTTGGAGCGGATGATCTCGACCTCGTCGCCGTTCTTAAGTTCCGTCATCAGCGGCATGATGCGGCCGTTGACCTTGGCGCCGACGCAGGTATCGCCGACATCGGTGTGCACGGCATAGGCGAAGTCGATGGGCGTGGCGCCGCGCGGCAGCGCAATCAGCATGCCTTTCGGCGTGAAGCAGAATACCTGGTCCTGGAACAGCTCCAGCTTGGTATTTTCGAGGAAGTCTTCCGGGTTGTCGCCTTCTGCCAGTTGCTCGATGGTGCGCCGCAGCCAGGCATAGGCGTTGGTCTCCTTCGAGATCGCATGGGCGGCACCGTTCGTCTTGCCGCCGGTGTCCTTGTAGATCGAATGGGCGGCGACGCCATATTCGGCGATCTTGTTCATCTCGCGGGTGCGGATCTGCAGTTCGACGCGCTGGCGCGATGGGCCGACAATGGTGGTGTGGATCGAACGGTAGTCGTTCTGCTTGGGCGTCGAGATGTAATCCTTGAAGCGGCCAGGTACCATCGACCATGTGGTGTGAATGGCGCCGAGCGCGCGGTAACAGTCTTCGACGCTGTCGACGACGACGCGGAAGCCGAAGATGTCCGAGAGCTGCTCGAAGGACAGCGCCTTGGCCTCCATCTTGCGGAACACCGACCACGGCTTCTTCTGCCGGCTCTTCACCCCGGCATTGATGGCATGCTTCTCGAACAGCGCCGACAGCGCCTTTTCGATGTCGGTCAGCACACCCTTGTTGCGCTCGAATATCTCGGCAAGCCGCGCGGTGACGGCGCGGTAGGCTTCCGGATTGATGAAGCGGAAGGCGATCTCTTCCAGTTCCTCGCGCATGCCTTGCATGCCCATGCGCCCGGCCAGCGGCGCGTAGATGTCCATCGTCTCCTCGGCGATGCGCAGGCGCTTGGCCTCGGGCATGTGGTCGAGGGTGCGCATGTTGTGCAAACGGTCGGCGAGCTTGACCAGCAGAACGCGGACATCCTCCGAGATGGCCAGCAACAGCTTGCGCAGGTTTTCCGCCTGCTCGGCCTTCTTGGAGACGAGATCGAGCTTCTTCAACTTGGTCAGGCCTTCGACCAGCTTGCCCATTTCGGGGCCGAACAGATCGTCGATCTCGGCCCTCGTCGCGGTGGTGTCCTCGATCGTGTCGTGCAGCAAGGCGACAGCGATCGTCGCCTCGTCCATGTGCATTTCGGTGAGGATGGCGGCGACTTCGAGCGGATGCGAGAAATAGGGATCGCCGGAAGCGCGCTTCTGGTGGCCATGCTTCTGCATGGCGTAGACATAGGCCTTGTTGAGCAGCGCCTCGTTGACGTCAGGCTTGTAGCGCGCGACGCGCTCGACAAGCTCATACTGACGCATCATGGGCGGGTTCTCACGGTGCTGAAATGATTGATGCGCCGCACTGATGTACGGCGCATCTCATAGATAGCCACGAAACACACGGGACGGAAGTGCCGGAACCATATTCCCGGCAGGTCCAGGGCGCGATTAGTAGTCGTCGCTCTTTTCCGGGGGCACAAGGCCCTCGATGCCGGCCAAAAGGTCTTCCTCGGTCATGCGATCGAAGGTGACGTTTTCTTCCGCGTCGTCGGCGTCGGTAGCTGCAACTGCGTTGCCGGTCTGGTCGGCGATCGCCTCGCCGTCAGCCTCGGGCTCGTCGACCTCGACATGCTTCTGCAGCGAGTGGATCAGATCTTCCTTGAGGTCGTCGGGCGACAGCGTCTCGTCGGCGATCTCGCGCAGCGCCACGACCGGGTTCTTGTCGTTGTCGCGCGGCACGGTGATCGGCGCGCCCTGGCTGATCTGGCGGGCGCGATGGCCGGCAAGCAGCACGAGCTCGAAGCGGTTGTCGACCTTGTCGATGCAGTCTTCAACGGTTACGCGGGCCATTGATTGCCCCTTTCATGCCTGGATTTGATGGAAAACAGGCGCGGTCCATAACCCGAACGCCGCCAAAATACAAGCATTATGGCGCTGTGGCCTCGTGGGCTGGCGGATGCCAGTTTCTGGGCGCAGGTGAATGCCTTGCCGGCGAAGCCCGCCTACCGGCGACGACACGGCTCCGATCACAATTGCTTGCAGTGCGCCCCGGCACCCTTGGATTGCCGTAAAACTGGCGCTATCTCGGTTGACGAAAGGTCAGCCGGTTTTACGAGCCGACCGATATAACGACCCATTTCGATTAGTCCGCCACCTATTTCGAAAAAGGAATATTGCCATGTTCGACCCCCGTGAAAAAATCGCTCTTTTCATAGACGGCGCCAATCTTTACGCCACGTCGCGCGCACTCGGCTTCGACATAGACTACCGCAAACTGCTGTCCAGCTTCCAGAAGCGCGGCTATTTGCTGCGGGCCTATTACTACACCGCATTGGTCGAGGATCAGGAATACTCTTCGATCCGCCCTTTGATCGACTGGCTCGACTACAATGGCTTCAAGGTGGTGACCAAACCGGCCAAGGAATTCACCGACTCGACCGGCCGCCGCAAGATCAAGGGCAATATGGACATCGAACTGACCGTCGATGCGCTCGAACTTGCCGATGTCGTCGACCACTATGTCATCTTCTCCGGCGACGGCGACTTCCGCACACTGGTCGAAGCGCTGCAGCGGCGCGGCCGCAAGGTCTCGATCGTCTCAACCATGGCTTCGCAGCCGCCGATGATCTCGGACGATCTGCGCCGCCAGGCCGACCATTTCATCGATTTGACCTCGCTGAAGAACGAGGTCGGCCGCGATCCCTCCGAGCGGCCGGTGCGCAGGCCCGAGCCGGCCGAAGTCGAAGAGGAAGACTATTGACGGCGGCGGCCTTGGACGCCGCTCCCGAACCCGACCGCGACTGCCCGCTCTGCCCGCGCCTGCATGATTTCATCGCAGACTGGCGGCAGCGCGAGCCGTCGTGGTTCAATGCGCCGGTGCCGACTTTCCTGCCGCCTGATGGCGAGGACGCCGTCGAGCTGCTGATCGTCGGGCTGGCGCCCGGCCTGCGCGGCGCCAACCGCACCGGGCGACCGTTCACCGGCGACTATGCCGGCGACCTGCTCTACTCAACGATGATCGCTCACGGTCTTGCCCGCGGCGAGTTCAAGGCACGGCCGGATGACGGGCTCGAACTGATCGGCACCGCGATCACCAATGCGGTGCGCTGCGTGCCGCCGGAGAACAAGCCGGTCGGCGCCGAGATCTCCAGTTGCCGCAGCTTTCTGGTGCCGACGATTGCACGCTTTCCCGGATTGCGCGCCGTGCTGGCGCTGGGCTCGATCGCCCACCAGTCGACCGTCAGGGCGCTCGGTCAGCGCGCCGCTGCCTATCCGTTCAAGCACGGCGGTCGGTTGCCGGCCGGCGGCGTCACGCTGTTTTCCAGCTATCACTGCTCGCGCTACAACACCAACACCGGTGTCTTGACGGAGAAGATGTTCGTCAAGGTTTTCAGCGACATCGCCGAGTTCCTGCGCAATTAAGCCTTCAGAACCCCGCCAGCACGATCTTGCCCTTGGCTTGCCCGGGCGCGGATGACGAAGCTTGCCGAATGGCAGGCACGACGAGACAGGCGCTCTCCAAAGCCTTGAGCGGCGACGGGAACCCGGAATTGCGACAATTATGAAGGTCCGGAAGCGCTCGGTCTGAAACCGACCTTCGTTAGCGCGCAGACTAGCCCGAACGCTGGGTAGGGCCGATCAGCGCCGCGATGTTTGGTTCCAATCTCGCGCCGGTCGAGCACGCCAGGTCAAGGCGCGGCAAACAACTCAGCCAGCTTCTCCTGCCCGCCCTTCAGCACATTCAGATCGACATCGCCGACGATGCCGTCGACGCGGCCCATATTGTGGTACTGCCAGTAGATCCAGTCGTTGCGACCTGGCTCCAGGAGCAACGAGCGACGCCAGAGCGGGCGAACGTCGATTTTCCCGGCATAGGCGTCCTCGGCCTCGTCGGTCAGGTAGATGATCGCCGGCTTGCCGAACGCAGCTTCAACCGGTCCGAGGAAGGCCTGGAGTTCCGCGCTCAGCTGCTCCGGCGACGGGCGTTGCGGGCAGTTGCCGCCGAATTCGATGTCGACGACCGGCGGCAGCAGCGGCTGGTCGTGCGGCACCACCGCGATGAAATTTTTCGCCTGGTCGGCGCCCGGCCGGCAGAAGGTGAAGAAGTGATAGGCGCCGACGGCGAGGCCGGCCGCGCGCGCCTCGCGCAGATTCTTGGCGAAGGCATCGTCGACATGGTCGCCGCCCTCGGTCGCCTTGATGACCGCGAAGGCGACATCGTCGGCGGCAACGCGCCGCCAGTCGATCTCACCCTGATGATGGGAAACGTCGATACCCCTGACCGGATAGCTGTCACGATCCGGCGAGAACGTCCGGAAATAGAAGATGCCGCCTGCGGCGACGATGCCGGCGAAGACCAGACTGGCCGCACCCCAGAGGATGATCCGGTTCTTCAAGCCTTCCCCCGTCGTGTTTTGCTGTTGCAGCTGTTCGAAACTTGAAAGCCGATGTCTGGCTTTTCTGGGGCTGCCTGAGATTCTAGCCGCGTTCCTTCATGAGCCGGCCCTTTTCGCGCGACCAGTCGCGCTGCTTTTCGCTCTCGCGCTTGTCGTGCAGTTTCTTGCCGCGGCCGACGGCGAGCAGCAGCTTGGCACGGCCCTGGTCGTTGAAGTAGATTTTCAGCGGCACCAGCGTCATGCCTTCGCGGTCGATGCTCTGCGCCAGTTTTGCCATCTCGCGCTTGTTGAGCAGCAGCTTGCGGCGCCGCCTGGGCTCGTGGTTGAAGCGGTTGGCCTGCAGATATTCCGGCAGATAGGAGTTGATCAGCCAGATCTCGCCGCCCTCGACCGAGGCGTAGCTGTCCTGGATGTTGGCCTGACCCTGGCGCAACGACTTGACCTCGGTGCCGGTCAGCACAAGGCCGGCCTCGACCGTGTCGAGCACCTCATAGGAAAACCGCGCCTTGCGGTTTTCCGCAACGGTCTTGTTGTTGGGATCGGCTTTTCTGACCTGGTTCATGATGCGGAGAGGTGGCGCCTCATCCTTAATTTATCAAGCCGGCGTGTTTCATCGCCGCATCGATCTTCTCGGCGGTCGACGCCTCGATGGTCACCAGCGGCGAGCGCACCAGGTTCTCGACCTTGCCAATTTTCGACAGCGCGTATTTGACGCCGCACAGGCCGGGCTCGAGGAAGATCGCCTTGTGCAGCGGCAGCAGACGGTCCTGCAATTCCAGCGCCTTGGCGCTGTCACCGGACAATGTGGCTTCCTGGAATTCGGCGCACAGCCGCGGCGCGACATTCGACGTCACCGAGATGCAGCCGACGCCGCCATGGGCGTTGAAGCCGAGCGCCGAGGCATCCTCCCCTGAAAGCTGGATGAAATCCTTGCCGCAGGTGGCGCGCTGTTCGGACACGCGCTCGACCTTGCCGGTGGCATCCTTGACGCCGACGATGTTCTTGAAGTCGTGCGCCAGCCTGCCCATCGTCTCCGGCATCATGTCGATCACCGAGCGCGGCGGGATGTTGTAGATGATGATCGGCAGCTTGGTCGCCCTGGCGACGGCGGCGAAATGCTCGTACAAGCCGCGCTGTGTTGGCTTGTTGTAATAAGGCGTGACCACCAGAGCGGCGTCGGCGCCCGCCTGCTCGGCATACTGCACCAGACCGACCGCTTCAGCGGTGTTGTTTGAGCCGGCGCCGGCGACGACCGGAGCGCGGCCCTTGGCCACCTCGATGCAGACCTTGACGACATGGCGATGCTCGTCATGCGACAGCGTCGGCGACTCGCCGGTGGTGCCGACCGGGACGAGGCCCGTCGTGCCCTCGCCAAGTTGCCATTCGACGAAGGCGCGAAAGGCTTTCTCGTCGAAACGCCCGCTCTTTTCGAACGGTGTCACGAGCGCAGTAAGCGAGCCTCTCAGCATGTCGTCCAACTCCTTGGAACTTGTTTGTTTATGCATGTCGTCGTCCCAAAACCGGTTCCCGCTTTTGGGCGACTGCATCGGGCGCCTTCTAGCCGAAAGCGAAGCCGCGCACCATAGTCTCGACACTGTTGCGCGGCAAGCATGCCGATGGTGCCAGCAAGCGCAATTCGAACGGCCTCGATAACCCTTTGTTTACGGGCTCTTCACGACCTAAGTCTAGGCTCTCGGGCACCTGGGCTTGCCATCTAAAGTGCCGCAACAGGGAAAGATCAGGATCATGCCGGCCGGTCGGCCACTCCGCTTCATATTGCTTGGCGCCGTTGCCCTGCTGATAGTGGGGACGGCGGCAAACGAGAGCGTCGACGAGCAGACGACCTCATCGATCCCGATGCCCGACATGCAAGACAGAGCGCAGACCGATGCGCCCTCCCCCAGTATCGTCGTGCTGAAAAGCGGTCTCGACGCATTGGCGACCGGCGATATCGCCGCGGCGCGAGCCGTGCGCGAAACATTGCCGGCCAATTCGCTGGACCGCCATATCCTGGCCTGGGCAATCGCGCTCTATGGCGGCGACCATGTGCCGAGCAGCGAGATTGCCGATACCGCAAAGATGCTGCCGAACTGGCCGGGCACCATGGCCTTGCGCAAGAACAGCGAGCGCGCGCTTTATCGCGAAAACCCGTCGCCGCAGACCGTGGTGAAAGCCTTTGACGGCAGCCAGCCGCTGACCTTTCAAGGCGTGGTCATCCTTGCCCGTTCTTATGTAGCTCTTGGCAACACCAAGGCTGCGCTTTCCGTGCTGTCGCCATTCTGGCGCACCGAGAAGCTGGAAGCCAGGGACGAGGCGGCCGTCAGCAAGGAGTTTGGCGCCATCATTCCGGCTGCCGACCATCGTTTCCGCATGGAACGGATGTTTTATGCCGACCGGGAGAATTCGGCACTGCGGGTCGCAGCACTTGCCGGCGCGCAACCGCTGGCCGATGCCTGGGCCGCCGCCTCGCGTGGCGACAAGAACGCGGCCAAGCTGTTGAAAGCAGTGCCTGCCGCACAGCAATCGGCCGGCTATTTCTTCGCGCAAGCCGAATATCTGCGCAAGCAGCGGAAGTTTGCGGACGCCGCCGCGGTGATGATGAAAGCGCCAACGAACCGCGACGCGTTGGTCGATCCCGATGCCTGGTGGGTCGAGCGCCGCGTGCTGTCGCGCGCGCTGGTCGATCAGAGCGACTGGAAGACCGCCTACAAGATCGTTGCCGCGCACGCCGCCGAAAGCCCCGCCAGCGCCGCCGAGGCCGAATTCCACGCCGGCTGGTATGCGTTGCGCGGCCTCAACGATCCTGCGACGGCCTCGACCCATTTTGCCCGCATCGCCGATCTCGCGCAGGGACCGATGTCGCTGTCACGCGCCTATTACTGGCTTGGCCGCGCGGCGGAAGTCGGCGGTCCCGGCAATGCGAAGGATTATTTCACCAAGGCGGCAGCCTATGGCACCACTTTCTACGGGCAGTTGGCGGCGGAACGGGTTGGCTTGCGCACGCTGAACATCGTCTATCCCGAGCCAAGCACTGCCGACCGCCAAAGCTTTGACGGCCGCGAAGCCGTCAGCGCCATCAAGCGGCTGCAGGAGGCGGGCTACGACCGCTATGCCGAGACGCTTTACCGCGACCTCGCCGGGCAGTTGACCAGCCCCGGCGAGCTGGCGCTGCTTGCGGTGCTGGCGGAAAAGCAGGGCAATCATTTCATGGCGCTGAAGATCGGCAAGATCGCCGGCGCGCGCGGCATCGATGTCGGCGCGCTGTCGCATCCGCTGGGCGTCATTCCCGACACCGCCGACATATCCGGCTCGGGCAAGGCGCTGGCCTATGCGATCGCCCGCCAGGAAAGCGAATTCAATGTCGGCGCCGTCTCCAGCGCCGGCGCGCGCGGCCTGCTGCAGCTGATGCCGGGCACCGCCAAGCAATTGGCGAAGAAGGCAGGACTGAGCTTTTCCCAGGATCGGCTGACCAGCGATGCCGGCTACAATGCGACGTTGGGGGCTGCCTTCCTCGGCGAGCAGCTCGACCGCTTCGGCGGCTCCTATGTGCTGACCTTCGCCGGCTACAATGCCGGCCCCAACCGCGCCAGCCAATGGGTAGCCAAGTACGGCGACCCGCGCGGCAAGGGCATCGACGCCGTCGTCGACTGGATCGAGCGGATTCCCTACACCGAAACAAGAAGTTACGTGCAGCGCGTGATGGAGAATTACGAGGTCTACAAGATGCGTATTTCGGGGAAGTACGACATCGTTGGGGATTTGGTGAACGGGCGGGGTTGAGGCGGCAGAGCTGTCGCCATGGGCAGACGTTGGCGATCCTTCGCGCCCCCCTCTGGCCTGCCGGACATCTCCCCCACGAGTGGGGAGATCAGCTATCGTTGCCGATTTCGCCAATCTCCAACGTGGAAGGAAGGGCGTAGCGCCTGAACCGCCAATCTCCCCCCTCGTGGGGGAGATGTCCGGCAGGACAGAGGGGGGCGCTGTCCCTCCGACATTTCCAAGAGTGTCAGCTTGCCGACAACCCTCGATTTGACCGCTCCCACCCTCGCCTGTAGCAGACGGAGACAATCCGGCCAGGGAGTCCTTTCAATATGTCGAGCACCGACGGCTTTTCCGATTTCTTCTACACAGCGCCGGACGGCCTCAGACTTCACGCTCGCATCTACGGTGAGACAAACTCGGGAAACTGGCCGGTGGTCTGCCTGCCCGGCCTGACCCGCAACGCGCGCGACTTTCATGAGTTGGCGCTTTATTTGTCACAGCGGGCCGACAATCCGCGCAAGGTCATCGCCTTCGACTACCGTGGCCGCGGCCAGTCCGCTTACGACCCTGATATCGGCCACTACACTATCGGCATCGAGGCCGGCGATGTCCTCGACGGGCTGGCTGCCCTGGACGTCGAGGAAGCGGCCTTTATCGGCACATCGCGTGGCGGACTGATCATCCACGTGCTCGGCGCGCTGCGGCCAGCCATACTGAAAGCCATAGTGCTGAACGACATCGGACCCGTGATCGAGGCCGCGGGGCTGGCCCATATCCAAACCTATCTCGACCCGGCACCGAAACCGAAGAGCCGCCATGAGGCGATCGATGCGCAACGCGTCGCGCACGGCGCGGATTTTCCCGCTCTGACCGCGGCGGATTGGGAGCGGATGGTGTCGGCCCTCTACCGCGAGACGGACGAAGGCCTCCTGTTGCCGGATTTCGACCCCCAACTGGTCGAGACGGTGGCGGGCCTCGACCTCAGCAAGCCGTTGCCGGATCTGTGGCCACAGTTCGAGGCGCTGGCGGCGATACCTTTGCTTGCCATTCGCGGCGCCGACTCGAAACTCTTGTCGGCCGACACACTCGACGAGATGCAAAAGCGTCATCCCGGCATGGAAGCGACCACCGTCGAGGGCCAGGGTCATGCCCCCTTCCTGGAGACAGGCAACCTGCCGGGCGCTATCGCGGCCTTCCTGGATGGAGTACTAAATACGGCCCAGGAAAAGTAAACCCCAAGATCAAATATGATCCTGGGGTTGCCATGGCAGTATATGAAAGCCTTGGGTAACTATTTGGCTTTCGAGCTTTTCCGGGGCGTCTTGGGTGCCTTCGCCGCTGCCGTTTTGCTCTTTTGGGCAGGCGTTGGCACTGAGGCCGTGGTCAGCGGCGATGCGAAGGCGGAGTTTTTTCCATCACCGGACAGCCCTTCGCCGCGGGGCGTTTCCAGCACGACGACGCAGCCGTCGAGATCGTTGGTGGCCAGATGCGCATAGCGCATGGTCATCGAAAGCGTCTGGTGGCCGAGCCACATCTGCACGCGCCGGATGTCGATGCCGCCCTGGACCAGACGTGAGGCGCAGGTGTGACGCAAGATGTGCGGCACCACCTGGTCGTCGGCGCCGAGGCCGACCTCGGCCTTGGCATCGTTCCAGATGGCGCGAAACTGCGCCTGGCTGAGTTTGGTGAACGGACCTTTGGGCCGGCGGCCCTCTGAGGGCGGCAGTTTGATCACCTCTTTGACCCGCTCGGTCATCGGGATGGTGCGGCTGCGGCCGGATTTGGTGATCCAGAACGAGACGCGGTGTTCCTGGATGTCGTTCCAGATCAGTCCGAGCGCCTCGCCGAGACGGCATCCGGTGTCCACGAGAAAGCATGAAAGACGGTAGGCATCCTCGCTGCGGGTCCTGATGGCAGCGAACAGCCTTGCTTCTTCGTCCCTTTCGAGGAAACGTATCCGTCCCGCCCGCTCCTTCTGGCGGCGGAACTCGGGCAGGCTGTGGATATCCCCCATCTTGTAAGCCTTGCGCAGCAGTTTGCTGAGGGCAGCCATCTTTCGATTGATGGTTGCGTTGCTGTTGCCGCGCTGGCGCAAGGTGCCGATAAGGTTGTCAAGGGTGCTCTGGTCGAAGGCGCTGAACCGTTCTCCGAGGAGAATCTCGTCTATTTCGCCGATGAAGGAGCTGACATTGTACTTATGTCGCCCATCATCCCAGAGTATGTCTCGGTACGCTGAAAAAAGCTCTCCGACCCGGTGCGACTTTACTTCTCTGATCTTGTTGTAGCTGTATTTTATCTTCGCATTTTGAGAAGAGAACATTGAGAAATGTTCGGAGGGGTCGCCCTCTTGTATCGCTTCGATGGTCATAAATTACCACACCCCCGAGTGGATAGAGTCAGACCTACCCGCTTGGAAGCGTCCTTTCAAGAGATTTAATCACGCAGTTGTGAATTCATCCACCATCAGCGGATCCCACGAACTCACCCTACGGACTGTTCAGCTGCCGATTCCCCCTGTTCCTTCTGCTTGTCTTGACCCAGTCACGAAACAAAACAGCCCGGGCGTTGAATCGCCCGGGCTGGTATTCACCTGTTTAAAGCTAGCCCTTAGAACGAGCGCTGGAAGCGGAGCATGCCGCCAATGGCGTCGTCATCGCGGGCATCGGTCCAATCGGAGTCGCCAACGTTGATGTAGTCGACTTCGGCCGTGACCGTGAAGCCGGGGACGACGTCATAGGCGATGTTCGCCGCGGCGCCGAAGTTCTTGTCCTCGTCATACGAAAGCTGGACGTTGAACGAGGTCTTCTCGTTGATGGTGTAGGTGCCACCACCCCAGACTGCCCAGTTGCCGCCCCACTGCTTGTAGAAGCCGCGGCCGCCGGCCGGGATTGCCCAGGTCGGATCCGACAGATTGTCGTCGGTGCCGTAGCCGCCAATGATGAACAGCGACAGGTTCTGCATCGGGGTGACGTCCAAACGCACCTTGCCGGCTACTTCTTCATAGTTGCTGTCGTAAGCAATGACGCCGGTGATGGCGCCCCAGCCCTGCGTATACTTCAGACCGCCGACGACATGCGGAACATAGCTGTCGATGGTGCCGACGACGCCAGCGCCTTCTTCGAGCGAGAGGACGGCGGAGAAGCCGTTGCCCGCATCGAAATAGTACTGGATGACGTTGGTGTCGAAGCCGCCGTAGGGGACCAGCGTATCCTGGATGACGTTGCCGGCATAGCCGATGAACGTATTGAAGGCCGATTCGTCCTTACCAACGCGCAAGCCACCGAGCTGGATCCAGGCGAAGTTCAGCGAAACGCTCTTCATGCCGGCCGGATTGCTATCGAAAGCGGTTTCATCGACGAGGGGTGTGGCCGGATCATCAGCGATGTTGGTGGCGTACCGATTGTTGTTGCCGAAGTTGAAGCGGGTCTCGGTGTAGGTCTTCAAGGTGCCAAGTTCGGTTTCCTGGCCGGTCCAGGTCTTGAAGGTGGCGCGGGCATTCTTGTACCAGGTGTCCTGCGCGTCACCATCTTCGTGGTCGAGCGACTCCGCACCCGTGAATGCGCCGACGTCGCCGGCGCCGATATCGTAGCGGACATAGCCGCCGATGCGCAGGCAGGTTTCGGTGCCGGGAATGTAGAAGTAGCCCGAGCCGTAAACGTCGCAAATCTTGACGTATTCAGCCGGTTCCGGCTCGGCGACGACGACGGCGTCGGCGGCGCGCGCACCGGAAACTGCGATCAGGGCCGCAGCGGAGCCGAGGAGAAGGCTCTTAATGTTCATTTTCTGACCTCCAGTCAGAATCGAACAAGACAGTGAAGCCGGCGACAGGCGTTTTCGCTGTAATCAGTTGTTTTTGTTGAGGTCTATTGAAAAATGGAACTTTGCTGCGGGTGATGCGGCCATCACCACAGGCGCTTGTTTGCGGAAGCATGCCCTGAACCGGATTTGAGATAGCGCTCGAATGAAGCTGCCTTGCCCTGGTTCGAAAAGGCCATATAGGTGACGATCCGCCACGGCAGAAACTTGGATGTATGGCTGGATTTCCCCGCATTGTGCTCGACAAGCCGTCGTTTCAGGTCCGTCGTTATGCCGATATAGCGTTCGCGTTCGGCAGCCGCACTCTCCAGAAGATACACATACCACATGAGCTGCTCTCCTTTGCCGGGCGTCGAAGGGCATCCTCTCCGCCATCCTGCTTCGCGCTGAGGTGGGCTTGTCCTGCGAAGCTCGAAGAGCGAAGCAGGACTGCCAATCGAATTTTGCAAGGGATTGTCTGGGCTTACGCTGTGCGGCACGTAGCACACCACACGGTCCGGCCCTTCTACGCCAAGGCTTCGGAGGGCATCCTCTCCGCCATCCTGCTTCGCGCTGAGGGTTGGGCTTGTCCTGCGAAGCTCGAAGAGCGAAGCAGGATGGCGGAGAGGATGGGATTCGAACCCACGAGAAGCTTTTGACCTCTACTCCCTTAGCAGGGGAGCGCCTTCGACCACTCGGCCACCTCTCCGTTGCGCCGCTGGATAGAGAAAAGCGCCGGCACAATCAACAAGCCGGCGCGATAATCGTTGAAAAATCCGCATTCGGCCGCAGCGGCGCCTTTTGCATGCGGCGATTCTACGGCAGTTCCCTGGCTGGCGAGTCGGCGACATGGCCGCAATTCTGGCCGGCCATCGCCGGATTCGGCCGCATTGCGCGGCGCTGGATAAGGCTTGCGGGCCCTTCGATAGTTAATGAGAGCTTTCTGACTGAGGCCAAATCGTGTCATTTGTGCAACAACGCATGGGGATAGCGCCCGCATAGCCCTTTCGCCGGTACGATCGTGGTTGAACGCCGCCGCCTCATGGGTAATGTCGATTTCGAAGGAGCGGCGCGGTGCGCATCTTTTTCGGTAGTGGGGATGGGGCAGGGAACGCTGTCCTTCAGCAAAGAATACCCAGACCCGTTTTTTAACTTTTGACTGGAGGTCAGAAAATGAACATTAAGAGCCTTCTCCTCGGCTCCGCTGCGGCCCTGATCGCAGTTTCCGGTGCGCG